>NZ_JSYD01000180.1:0-247 GCF_054824005.1 Brevundimonas sp. GN22
TGTTTTGATAGGCCGAGCCTGACGCCAAACGCAGCGAACCCCGCCGTAGCGGGGCTTTTCATAGTGCCGCGACTCATTTCCCTTAAAAATTAACAGGGAAAATAAATCGGCCAAGCAGGGAATAAATCGGCCGTATCAGGGAGTTAAATCACGAGATCAGGGAGAAGATCAGCCCATAAACAAAGCCCGCTGATCATCCCAATCCAGCGGCACCTCCTGCCTCATGATGTTCTGCAAAGTCAGACGC
>NZ_JSYD01000181.1:0-294 GCF_054824005.1 Brevundimonas sp. GN22
GCACCCCAGAAGTCCCACAGCTGACCCGAAACGGTACCCAGCACGTCGTGCTGTTGGTTCTGTTGTTGGATCTGCAGTTGGGCAGCGACGTAGGCCAGAGCCTCGGCGCTTTGGTTGCCGGCACCGAAGACGTTCAGCGGCTGGCAGTTCTTAACGACGTCCGAGTTGGCGTTCAGCGTACCCGGTACGTTCGGGTTACGGCTGGTGACGGTGCCGCCGTTGGCGGTCAGGTCTTGAACGCGGCAGACGATTTGGCCGGCCGAGTTACGAACGGCGTCCATCGCATACGAGAAA
>NZ_JSYD01000182.1:0-235 GCF_054824005.1 Brevundimonas sp. GN22
CGCTTGGCCTGATCGCGCTGTGCGGTCACGCGGGACAAGCGGGCCTCGGCGTCGCGTTTGCGGGCGCTCTCGGCATTGGCGCGGGCCTCGACGGCAGCCAGCGTCCCTGCGAGGCGTTCCACCTCGGTATCGGCCTGTTTGCGGGCGTCTTCGGTCTCAAGGACGGCGCGTTCCAGTTCGGGCGTGCGTTCTGGTGCAGCGGCGATCTCGGCCTTCAGGCGCGACAGATCGTTTT
>NZ_JSYD01000031.1:0-3979 GCF_054824005.1 Brevundimonas sp. GN22
ATTTAGGGAAATAGTTTCGTCCCGGGTCACCAACGAGTACGCGCGTGCCATTTTTCCGCGCCGCCAACAGCCATTCCAGCACCGCTTCGGCCATCCGCTTTTCATAGAAGACGTCGCCCGCGCAGATCAGATCGACCTGTGGCGGTGGGCTTTTCAGCAGGTTGGCGTCGGTAAAGGCAATCTCGACATCATTGGCCTTGGCGTTGAGCGCTACAGCGGCCTCGCAGAACGGGTCGATGTCGGCGGCCAGCACGGAGGTCGCGCCCGTTTTCCTCGCCGCAACCGCAACGAGGCCCGATCCGGTGGCCAGATCGACAACCGTCTTGCCTGCGCACTCTTGGGGGTGGTCCAGCAGCCAACGGGCCAGAGCCTGACCGCCCGCCCATGCGAACGCCCAGAAGGGCGGCGGCACGCCCATCTCGTCCAGTTCTTCCTCGGTCAAACGCCAGATGGGCGTGATCTCGTCAGCCAGCCACAGCTGGATTTCCGGCGTGTGGGACACGGCCTGAAGGCGGGTGTTGCCGAGGATGAAATCGGTGGGGTTTTTGATGCGCGACAAGGGCTTGCGACCGGAATGGCGAAACGGAAAACGGCGGCAAACTGGGCGCGAAGCCAGCGAAAGGCAAGGCGTAATGCTGGCCTTACAAAATGTTAGGTTGACATTACATTTATCCGATGTCAGGTTGACCTTACATTGAAGGAGAAGACCAATGAACGGACGAGACGCGACGGCCAATGGCCGCAGCTACGCGCGGGGCACCATGCTCACCATGGGGCTTTATGTGCTGGGCATTCTGGCCGCCTCGCTGGCGGTACGTAGCGGCAATGTGCATGACGGGGCGCTGATTGCGCTGGCTCTGGTGCCCGGTATCGCCATCCTGGGGCAGATCGGTGTGACGCTGAACTATCTGCACAAGGCCGACGAGTTCCTAAAGGCTATGACGGCGCGGCGCCTGATCATCGCCAGCATGGGGACATTGGCGATCTTCACGGTCTGGGGTTTCCTTGAAACCTTCGCAGGCGTCGAAGGACCGGCCGCTTGGGCCGCCTACTGCATCATGTGGGGCCTGTTTGGCGTGATTTCCTGCGTTGAAAGGTTCACCCAATGAACAACCGTCTCAAACTCCTGAGGGTCGAGCGCGGCTGGACGCAGGAACAACTCGGCGAACAGTTGGGCGTCTCGCGTCAGGCCGTCATCGCGCTGGAAAACGGCAAGCACAACCCGTCACTGGATCTGGCCTACCGGATATCGGCCCTGTTCGGAAAATCCGTAGAAGACGTTTTCGAAAACCCGCATATTCAAAGCTAAACAAAGGACGACCTGTGATGGCGATTTCAACTCCAGTTGGCTCAGTCTTGGTGCGTGCGTTTGTAGCGATTACAGCCCTGTTTGCGGCGTCGGTCGGGGCGGTGCCCGAGGCCCGCGCCGACAATGGCGACCGGATTTCGGTAGAGGTTGTCGGGCAGGGACCGGACGTGATCCTGGTGCCGGGCTATGCCTCGACACGCGAGGTCTGGAGAGAAACGGCCAACACTCTGTCCGCCCGTTATCGGGTTCATCTGGTTCAGTTGGCAGGGTTTGGCGATGTGCCATGGACGCATGGCGATGGCCCCTTCCTTCAACCGGCCATCGACGAACTGGCGATCTATGCCGGTACCCTGGATCGTCCGGCGTATATCGGGCATTCGATGGGGGGGCTGATGGGACTGAAGCTGGCGCAGGATCACCCGGGTCTGCTCACAAAGGTGATGAGCGTCGACAGTCTGCCCTTCTACGGCAGTCTGTTTAGTTCGACCGCGACCATCGAAAGCGTTCGCCCGGCTGCCGAACAAATGCGAACGGCTATCCTTGGCGCGTCGGACGAGATGTTCCGTAACCAGCAAGGAATGACAGCCGTCGCTATGACGCTGAAAGAGGAGCGCCGCGCAGAGATTGTCGATGCGTCGATAGCCTCGGACCGCCAGGCCCTAGCCACCGCCATTTCAGAGCTTGTGGTGACCGATCTGCGCGAAGGGTTGCCGTCGATGACGACACCGTTCTGGGTGGTATATGCGCTCGATAACTCCAGCCCTTACGGTGCTAAGTCCGCCGAGGTGTGGACCCGCGAGTATAAAGCTTTGCCGAACGTGAGAATGGAGGCTGTACAGGACAGCCGCCACTTCATCATGTTCGACCAACCGGAACGACTGAACGCCCTGATCGATGCGTTCCTCAACCCTTAAGGTAATCAGGCAGGGCGAAGGTCGTTGGTGACGTCGCCCTGCTTGCCGGTGCCTGCAAAGTCGGCGGCATAGACAGGGTTCAGACCCTTGCCCAGCGCTGCAAACGGCACCGTCAGGTAATAGGGCCCTTCGACATAGGGGCCGACCGCATAGGCATCCAGCAGGAAGGTTATGCCCGAGGCCTTGCCCGGTTGATCGCCTCCGGCCAGCGCGACGGCGACCTTGGACAGTTCGGGACACGACCACGTGGTGCCCGGGCCGCCCAGTGCGATCGAGCCGGGACGCGATTTCTTGGCTTGGTTCACAGCACCGCAGAGCGTGCGCGACATAGCGGCCTTATCGGCGTCGCTGGCGAACAGGTCGGCAGCCGATAGAAATTTGTTGCCGGTCTTGTCCCACAAAACACCCTTGGCGGTGGTGTTCGGATGGGCACCGCCCGAATAGTCGAAGTCGGTACGGATCATGCTGAACAGACGGTCCGTCTCGACGGGGGTGCCGTAAAGGATCTGCTTTTCGTACGGCGGCAGGTCGGCGCTACCAAACTCACTGCGGTCGGATTGCGCGCCTTCGGAATAGTCCTTCAAAGCCCCGACTTCATCGGCATAGAGCTTTTGGTAGAGGGCCGGGAAGGCTTTCACAGCTTCGGGAAGGACCAGCTTCACCTTGGCGTAGGGGGTGGTGGACTCGTACGTCAGCGGGCCTTCAACAGCAGCCTTGGCGGCGGGCTTTTCAGCCTCCGCGGGCTTGGCGTCGCGGTTACACGCCGAAAGGCTTAGAGCGACAGCAGTGCCCAGCAGGGCCAAACGAAGGGTACGCGCGGTTTTCATACGAACATCCGTGATCTTGAGGATCAAAAACTGATCTGACTAAACGCTATCGCCGCCAGAAGGATCAATCCCGCCTCACGGTTGGACTTGAAGAGTTTCAGGGCCAAGGCGGAGTTTTCGGGCTGCAACCGGATGACCTGCCAGATGAAATGCGCGGCGTAGAGCGCAAGGCCTGCCCAGAACAACGGACCGGCACCGGCCACCCAGCCTGCGGCACCGGCAAGAACGACAGCCAGAACATAGAAGATACTGACGCCTTCGCGCACCTTGCTGCCAAGGCGTCGGGCCGACGATTTAACGCCGGCCATGGCATCGTCTTCGATGTCTTGCAGCGCATAGATGGTGTCATAGCCCAACGTCCAGAACAGGCCTCCGGCGTACAGAAGGGCTGCGGACAGGCCGAGATAGCCGCCATAACCCAGAGCGACGCCATAGCTTGCGGCGGCAAACCCCAATAGCGCGCCCCAGTTGAACGTGAGGCCCAGCCACGCCTGCGGCCACCAGGTGATGCGCTTCATGAACGGATAGGCGGCTACCAGGAACAGGCTGAGGAAGCCCAGAAGCACGGCCAGCAGGTTCATGGTCAGCAGGATGCACAGGCTGACCAGCGAGATACCGACGACGAAGGCCGCCGCCTGTTTGGCGCTGATCTGCCCTGACGGTATGGGACGCGAAGCCGTGCGGGCGACCTGCGCGTCAAAATCGCGGTCGACGATATCGTTCACCGCACAGCCCGCTCCACGCATGAGGGCCGAACCCAGCGCAAAGCCGACCAGCAGCCACGCCTCATACCAGCCAAAGCTGCGCCCGCTCTCGAGCAGGGCCAGCACAATACCCTGCCAGCCCGGCAACAGCAGAAGCCAGGTGCCGATGGGGCGATCGAACCGTCCGAGCTTCAGCCATGGCTTGAGCTTTTGTGGAGCGTGGCG
>NZ_JSYD01000183.1:0-348 GCF_054824005.1 Brevundimonas sp. GN22
CCGCCGCCGCCGCCGCCGCCGCCGCCTCCGGCTAAGCCGGCAGCCCGTCAGTTTGTAGTCTACTTCGACTTCGACCGTTCGGACCTGACCGCAGAAGCTCGCTCGGTTGTGTCGCAAGCTGCCAACTACGCCAAGTCGGGCGCTCCGACCCGTATCCTGGTCGTTGGTCACACCGACACCTCGGGTAACGCAGCCTACAACCTGGGTCTGTCGAACCGTCGTTCGCGCACCGTCGCTGATGCCCTGGTGGCTCAAGGCGTCAACGGTGGCGTGATCTCGCTGGACGGTAAGGGCGAAACCTCGCTCGCCAAGGCTACGGCCGATGGCGTTCGCGAGCCGCTGAACCGC
>NZ_JSYD01000183.1:358-884 GCF_054824005.1 Brevundimonas sp. GN22
CTGGGCAGCTTTTGCTCGCCTCGGCTACCGCTTCAACCCGAACTGGCGTGCTGAAATCGAGGGCGGTTACCGCTCGGGCGACATCGGCACCGTTCGTGCCGTTTCGGGTGCACAGGGTCTGTGCAACCTGACCCCGGCAACCGGTCCGTGCCACTCGCCGGAAGGCGACATCACCTCGACCACCCTGATGGCCAACGTCATTTATGACTTCGGCACCGAAGAGTGGACCCTGCGTCCGTTCCTCGGCCTGGGCGTTGGGGTGAACCGCGTGAACGTCGACACCGTCGGTCGTCTGCGTCAGGCTCCGGGCGGCGCTTTTGCTGCTGACGATTACTCGACCAAGTTTGCCGCTCAAGGCATCGCTGGTCTGGCTTGGGCCGTTTCGGACCGCGCCAACATCGACCTGACCTACCGTTACCTGACCGGCGACGCGAACTGGAACTCGGTTGTTCCGGCTTCGGTTACCCCGGCATTCGGTGAATGGTCGGGCGACTACGATCAGTCGCACACCGTGACCCTGGGTCTG
>NZ_JSYD01000183.1:894-997 GCF_054824005.1 Brevundimonas sp. GN22
GGACCTTTAGGTCTGGACGGAGGAACCTTGAAAAAGGTGCTTCCATAAAATGGAAAACCCCTCGCCGCGCTAGCGACGAGGGGTTCATGGTGGAGCTTAGCGG
>NZ_JSYD01000183.1:1007-46172 GCF_054824005.1 Brevundimonas sp. GN22
GATCTGAAGGGGAGGAGGTAACTCCTCTCCGACAGTTCGAAGTGTCGAAAGATTGAGGACGATTGGCCTAACAGTCAGTCGTCCTTTTTCTTTTTGTCGCACAACCGTGCGATGCGCTGGTGTCCGTCGGGTACAGCCGCTATGCCAGTGGTGCCTGCAGTGAATAAGGGAACCGCTTATGCGCGTCGCCATGATCGGCACCGGCTACGTTGGCCTCGTATCGGGTGCTTGCTTCGCAGACTTCGGTCACGTCGTGACCTGCGTCGACAAGGACGAAGGCAAGATCGAGCGCCTACGCCAGAATGTCATTCCGATCTTCGAGCCAGGTCTCGATGATCTGGTCGCCAGCAATGTCCGGGACGGGCGGCTAAAGTTCGCGGTGGATGGCGCAGAAGCCATCCGTCAGGCTGATGCTGTGTTCATCGCGGTGGGAACGCCCTCGCGACGCGGAGACGGTCACGCGGACCTGTCCTATGTGTATGCGGCAGCAGAAGAAATCGCGGGCCTGATCGAAGGCTTTACCGTCATCGTCACCAAATCGACTGTTCCGGTCGGAACAGGCGACGAGATTGAGCGAATCATCAAGGCTCGCCGTCCGGATGCGGATTTTGCGGTGGTCTCAAACCCCGAGTTTCTGCGCGAAGGCGCGGCGATCGACGACTTCAAACGCCCGGATCGCGTCGTAGTCGGTACCGACAGCGAACGCGCGCGTCTGGTGATGGCCGAGCTCTACCGCCCGCTGAACCTGAACGACACGCCGATCCTGTTCACAGGACGCCGGACATCGGAACTGATCAAATATGCGGCGAACGCCTTCCTCGCGATGAAGATCACCTTCATCAACGAGATGGCTGACCTGTGCGAAACCCTTGGTGCCGACGTCCAACAAGTCGCGCGCGGGATTGGCCTCGACAACCGGATCGGTCCGAAATTCCTTCACGCCGGGCCGGGGTATGGGGGGTCGTGCTTCCCCAAGGATACGCTGGCGCTTGTGCGCACCGCGACCGACGCCGGATCGCCCGTTCGACTGATCGAAACGACCGTGCAGGTCAATGACGCCCGCAAACGCGCCATGGCGTCGCGCGTGGCCGATGCACTAGGCGGCAATGTCGCTGGTAAAACCATCGGCGTACTGGGTCTGACCTTTAAGCCGAACACTGACGATATGCGCGATGCGCCGTCTCTGGACATTGTGCCGGAGCTTCAAAAGGCGGGTGCGATAGTCAAAGCCTTCGATCCTGAAGGCATGGACGAGGCCGCCAAACTCCTGCCGGATATCCAGTATTGCTCGGGGCCCTATGAGGCCATCACCGGTGCGGATGTCGTGCTGATCCTGACCGAGTGGAACCAGTTCAGGGCGCTGGACCTGGACCGCGTGAAACTGCTGATGAGCCAACCCATAATGGTTGACCTCCGCAACGTATATTCGGCTGCCGAACTAAAGGTACGCGGCTTTGCCTATCATTCGATCGGGCGACCAACGCAGGACTGAGGCACAAAAAAAGGGCGGCTCGCGAGAGCCGCCCTTTCTTCATAAGGGTGTCGATCAGCCGGTAAACGGGCGGATGACGATCTCGACGCGGCGGTTCTGCGCCTTGCCTTCGACCGTCTCGTTCGACGCGATCGGGTTACGCGAGCTGTTGCCAGCCACGTAGAGGCGCTCACGCAGCACACCGTTGTTGATCAGGTAATCGGCGACCGACAGGGCGCGACGCTCCGACAACGGCTGGTTGATGGCGTCGCCGCCCGACGAATCGGTGTGGCCGACGATGTCGACAACCGAGCGGTCATACTCGGCCAGAACACGGGCAACGTCGTTCAGGACCGGTAGGAAGCGCGAGTCGATGTTCGACTGGTTGGTCGCAAAGGTCACGTCCGACGGCATACGCAGGACGAGGTTGTCACCCTGACGGGCCACGCCCACGCCGGTGCCCGAAAGTTCGGCTTCCAGAGCGCGTTGCTGACGGTCCATGTACTGGCCAACGCCTGCGCCGGCCAGTGCGCCGATACCGGCACCGATCAGGGCATTCTTACGGCCTTGTTCACCGTTGTGGGTGTTGGTCAGATAACCCAGAACAGCGCCGCCCAGTGCGCCTGCGATAGCGCCCGTGCCGGTGTTGTTACGGCGCGGGGCCGAGCTGTACGGGTCCATGGTGGTGCAGGCCGATGCACCCAGCAGGGCTGCGAGGCTGGCGCCGATAACGGCAATCTTGGTGTTCATATGAGAATCCCTTCTCGAATTTTTGACGGCGAAACGTCTGAATAACGGCTTCGGTTAATGAGGGTTGCGGCCTGTACGCCGAATGAACGGCTTAACCAGAATGCATAGGAATTTGTGACTTATTGAAAAGGCGAACGTCGTTCCCACCTATAGAGAACTGGCGCGTCGGGGCTGTGTAGCACGATGCGCTTTCGAGGTCGCTGTTATCAGGGCCTAAGGAGTAGATATATGAGCCAACCCACGTCCTTGATGGATGCCCCCTTCCTGTTGGGGTTTGACCAGACCCGCGCCCTGATCGACCGCGCCCAGCGCGCCGCGACCGACGCCTATCCGCCCTATAATGTCGAACAGATCGACGACATGGTCCGTATCACTCTGGCTGTTGCCGGATTTACGCCCGACGAGCTGAGCGTGACCGTCGAAGGACGCCAACTGACCCTGACGGGCAAGCGCGAAGTGGCGGCGCGGCCGGAAGGCACCTTCTTGCATCGCGGAATCGCCTCGCGCGGTTTCGTCCGCACGTTTGTCCTGGCTGACGGGCTTGAAGTGAAGGGTTCGCGCCTGCAGCACGGCCTGCTGCATGTGGACCTGTTCCAACCTGATCAACAGAAAGCCACACGCAAGATACCGATTTCCACGGAGTGATCGGATTCGTTCCACAGGGACGGGGTACGCGGGCATCCGGCTCGCGTATCCGTCAAGCCTTAGCTTTAAGGAGGCGTTCGAGATGATGCCTGTGATGACCAACCAAGACTTCACCGCACTGGGTGCGCCCGATCTCGTCTATGTGCGCGAGATTCTGGCCAAGGATGTCATCAACGATATCGAGGACATCGACGTCGAACTGGCTCCGGATCAGGTGCTTTATGCCCTGCACGGCGCTGACGGAGAGCGACTGGCGGTCATGTTGGACCGCGAGACAGCATTTGCTACCGCGCAGGCCCACGACATGGCACCGGTTTCGGTCCACTAATCGCAAAAGCAGAACGGGGCCCGCGAGGGCCCCGTTTGATATTCAAAGTATCGGCTGCGGGTTTACGCCGCCGCGGCGCTGCCCGTTTGCACGAACAGGGCCTGCACGCCATCCACGGTTTGCGCCTGACGCAGGCGTTCACGCAGTTCTGGCGAGCGCATGGCACGCGAGACAACCGCCAGAGCCCGCAGGTGCTCTGCACCCGCCGACGGCGGAGCAAACAGTGCAAACAGCAAGTCGACCGGACGGTCGTCCAAGGACTCATAGGCCACCGGTGCCTCAAGGCGCACAAAGGCCCCGCATACGCGCTCGAGGCCCTCGACGCGGGCGTGAGGCACAGCGACGCCGTAGCCAAGCCCGGTCGAACCCAGAGCTTCGCGTTCCAGCAAGGCTTCAAGAACCTTGGATGCGTCCAGGCCGAACGCATTGGCTGCCACATCGGCGACAGCCCCCAGCGCCTGGCGCTTGGAAGACACCGCCCCGCGCAAGACTACGCCGTCAGGCGGCAGCAAATCTGCGATATCCATCTCAGTTCCGATCAACGGCCCATAGAGAACAGGGCGCTGCCTTTTAGAGGTTTTGCCCACATTACAAAAGACGTCGCGTAATTTTCCCTAGAAGGGGGAATTACGCCTTGCGTGCAGTGCGCTCTGGATCGATCCAACCCACATTGCCGTCAGGGCGCCGATAGACGACCGCCAAGCCACCGTGGGCGGCGTTGCGGAACATCACCACGGGGTAGCCAGTCATATCCAGCTCGGCCACTGCGCGGCCCACCGTCAGGGTGCGGATCTCGGATTCGGTTTCGGCAATGACCATGCCGAGAGGCGGTGGCTCATTGGCGTTGGCGACATCGCCGAACTCGTTCTCGTCCTCGATCTTGTCGGGGTTCCGAAAGACCGTGAGCTGCGCCACTTCGCGGGCTGCATCCTCGGTTTTCTCGGGAGACAGACCCTTGGGACCCGCATAGTGGTCCTTGAGACGGCGCTTATAGCGGCGCACCCGCTTCTCGAGCTTGTCGAGGCTATCGGAGAAGGCCGCGTGGGCGTCTCCGCCAAAGCCTGTCGTGACAAGCGGTTGGCCTGAAGCAAGGCGAACCCAACAATCAACGCGGAAGCCGAAACCGTCCTTCGACACTACGACTTCGGCATCCTGGGCGCCGCGGGCGAAATATTTGCCAACTCCATTTTCAAGTTCTTCTGAGATGCGCGAGCCTAGCGCTTCGCCAACATCCACTTGTTTTCCGGTGACCTGAACTTGCATAGCCATGTCGATAGAACGCGGCTCTTCCGACTTGGTGTCAACGGCGATCACTGAAATGTGGGAAACAGTAACCTTTGCCGTGAATGGGGGTCAGGCTGCCCTGCGCTGGCGGCGGCGTTCGACCGAAGACGGAATCTTCAAGGCTTCCCGATATTTAGCGACCGTTCGGCGGGCGATATCGATGCCCGCTTCTTGCAGGATTTCGACGATCCGGTCGTCGCTCAGGACCTCGCCTGTAACATCTTCGGCATCGATCAATCCCTTTATCCGATACCGGACAGCTTCGGCCGAATGGGTGGCTCCGCCGTCGCTCGACTGAAGCGCTGCGGTGAAGAAGAATTTCAGTTCGAACACGCCGCGCGGGGTCGAAACGTATTTGTTGGATGTCACACGGCTGACGGTCGATTCATGCATTTCAATGGCTTCGGCGACCATCTTGAGCGTAAGGGGTCGCAAGAACTCCACGCCGAATGCCATAAAGGCATCCTGTTGGCGCACGATCTCGCTGGCGACCTTCAGAATGGTGCGGGCGCGCTGGTCCAAGGACTTCACCAGCCAACTGGCCTGCGATGCGCAATCGGCGACAAAGACCTTGTCTACGTCGCTGCGGGCGCTGGCCGTGACCTCGGCGTGATAGCGCTTGTCCATCAATAGGCGGGGCAGGGTGTCGCTGTTCAGCTCGACCTTCCAGCCGCCTGCGGGATCGGAGCGAACGAAGACGTCAGGGATGATGGTTTGGGCCGGTTCACTGCCGAAGCCCGCACCGGGGCGCGGGGTGAGGCCTTGGATCTCGGCGATCATTTCCGACAAGTCTTCCTGATCCACGCCGCAAATCTTGCGTAGGGCAGCAAGATCGCGACGGGCCAACAGGTCCAGATTGTCGAGCAAGGCGGCCATAGCCGGATCAAAGCGGTTGCAGTCGATCAATTGCAGCTTCAGGCACTCGGGCACAGAGCGGGCCATGACGCCTGATGGCTCGAACCCGTGGCAGCGGGACAGAACCTGTTCCATCCGCTCCATGGGCACATTCAGGCGCTCGGCGATTTCGCCGAGGTTAGCGCGCAGATATCCCGCCTCATCGACGCTATCGATCAGCGTCAGGGCGATGGCGTGTTCACTGGGCGTAAACCCCGCGAGCGAGGCCTGCGCCTGCAGGTGCTCGGACAGGGTCAGTTCGTGTTCGTCGGGGCGCTCGAAGTCGTCGTGGTCGAAACCGCCGCCATTGCCGGCGCGGGACCAGTCGCTGAGGCCTGGCTGCGCGTCGGTCTGGACCTCGTTGCGTTCACCCGGAGCAGCGTCATAGAGCGCGTCCGAAGGGGCATCGAGGGCACCATCAGGGGAGGGCGTGCCCTCGCTGAAGGTCAACTCGGTTTCGCTGGCGGACGGTGTGTCGGCAGGCTGGTCTGGCGCTTCGGCCTCGTCGCGCGACAGCAAGGGATTGCGCTCCAGCTCGGCCTCGACATAGGCCTCAAGCTCGAGATTGGATAGCTGCAGCAGTTTGATGGCCTGCTGGAGCTGGGGGGTTATGACTAACCCCTGCCCCTGTCTGACCTCAAGCCTTTGCCCGATCACGCGCACATTCCCCCGAATGGATGCCAACACTGCGCAAGTCGGGTGTGGCCCGAAACTTGCTTCAAGCGTGACTGTGGCGGACAGCCGTTAACGTATGGTGAGTCCCGTGCGGGCGATGCGGCTTAAAGCTGTATTGCGCTTAGCCGTACATCTCGCCCAGGTAAGCGCGGCGAACCTCTTCGCTCTCGACGGCTTCTTGTGCGGTGCCTTCGAACAGCACAGCGCCCGAGGTCATGATGGCCACACGGTCAATGATATCCAGCGTTTCGCGGACATTGTGGTCGGTGATCAGAACGCCGATGCCTTGGCCCGACAGATAACGGATGACCGAGCGGATGTCGGCGATGGCCAGCGGATCGATACCGGCAAAGGGCTCGTCCAGCAGCATGAAGCTGGGCTTGCCGGCCAGAGCGCGTGCAATCTCGACGCGGCGACGCTCGCCGCCAGACAGGCCGGTGGCCGGGGCATTGCGCAGGTGGTCGATGCGCAGTTCTTCCAGCAGGCGGTTGGTCTCTTCCTTCACCTCGCGGGCGGAGGAGTGACGCAGTTCAACCACAGCGGCGACGTTTTGCTCGACCGTCATGCCGCGGAAGATCGACGCTTCCTGCGCCAGATAGCCAAGACCCATGCGCGATCGCTGGTACATCGGCTGGCTGGTGATGTCTTCGTTATCGAGCCAGATCTTGCCGCTGTCGGCAGGGATCAGGCCGGTAATCATATAGAAGCAGGTGGTCTTGCCCGCGCCGTTTGGCCCCAGCAGGCCGAAAACCTCGCCGCGCTGAACCGTCAGCGAGACGTCACGCACGACCTGACGCGGGCCGAAGCTGCGGGCCAGATGCTCGACCCGGAGCCCGTGACGTGCAGTATCGGCCGCCACTTCGCCAGCAGCAGTTACACCCGGCTCGGGGGCAAGATTGAGGGCCGACAGTTCCTTACGCGCCAAGGGGCAGGTGTCCTTAGTTCGACGGGTAGAAGACGCCGCGCACGCGGTTGCCAGCGCTTTCAATGCGGGCGGTCTCGGTGCGGACGTTATAGACGAGGCGACCGCCCGACAGGACGTTCTGACCTTGGGTGAGGATGACGTCGCCGGTCACGACAACCGAGCCGTCATTCAGATTATAAACGGCATTGTTCCCGCGCATGCTCTGGTCAGGCGTTACGAAATAGACGTTACCGCTGGCTTCCACGCGGGTCAGCTGACCATTGGTGGTGAAACCGCGAATAGCGTCGGCGCGAATACGGTTGGTGCCTTGGGTGACTTCGGCGCGACCGCGCAGTGCGAAACCGTCAGGCGTGTATTCACCGGAGTCAGCGCCGTACTGGACGGGCTGACGCGTGGCGTCCTGGGCGCTGAAGGCGACCGTGGCGGGCAGGCCCAGTGCGATGACCGCTGCGCTGGCGATGAGGATGCTGGTCTTCTTCATATCTTACCTGCTCGAACCGGAGGGGTTGATGGTTCCGCTGATCTTTTGGTCGCCCTGGCCTTTGAACTCAACTCTACGGCCTTGATCGTGGATGGCATAGGCCGATGCATTGATGGTTCCAAGGGGGCCCGTTCCGTGAACGCCCTTGTTGCCCGTCACGATCCCTGTGCTGGTATCGATCACTGCCTCGTCGGTTTTCAGGATAAAGCCCGAGCCGCCGTCGCTGATGCTGACGTTGGGGCCGATGATGACCTTGCGCTCACCCTCGTTATAGGTGCCGCCGTCAGCGGTCAGCTTGGTGATCTTCTGGCCACCAAGGTTCAGTTCCAGCAGCGGCTTAACAAGCCTGTACTGATTGGTCTCGGCAGAGCGAATCGCCCCTTCGGCACCAATGCGGAAGCTGCGGCCCTGCGCGTCCTGACCGTGGAACATCGGATTGTCGAGGCGCAGTTCGCGGCTCTCGTTGGCACGGCGTTCGACGCCGGACATGACCGAACGGAACACCACCCATGTCACGGCGCTGCCTGCGATCAACAGGATGATGATAGGCAGGACGCGGCGAAGGCGCTGAACGCGCTGGGAGCGTTTACGAAACTGTGCGGCGGCCTTGGCCACACGGGCTTCGTCAGCGCTCTTCAACGCTTCCTGTTGCGCCTCTGTGACCTCGGGTTCGCTCATAGGTGTCTCTTACAGCAGGATCAGGCGTGGGCGAAGATGTCGATCTCGTCCCAGCCCGCCAAATCCAGACGCGAGCGAATCGGCAGGAAGTCGAAGCAGGCCTGCGCCAACTCCATGCGGCCTTCGCGGGCCAGCATTTCGTTAAGGCGGTTCATCACCACGTGCAGGTGCAGAACGTCCGATGCCGCGTAATCCAGTTGCGCCTGCGTCAAGGTGGCAGCACCCCAGTCCGACGACTGTTGAGCCTTGGACAGATCAACACCAGCCAGTTCGCGCACAACGTCCTTCAGGCCGTGGCGGTCCGTATAGGTGCGGGCCAGCTTGGAGGCGATCTTGGTGCAGTACACCGGACGGGTTTCCACGCCGAGGTGCAACTCGAACATGCCGATGTCGAAACGGCCGAAGTGGAAGATTTTCAACACATCCGGATTGGACAGCAGCTTTTTCAGGTTCGGACAGTCGTAGCCCGGTCGGTGCATGCGCACGACGTGGGCGTTGCCGTCACCCGACGACAACTGGACCACACACAGTTCATCGCGGCGGAAGCGCAGGCCCATCGTCTCCGAATCGACGGCGACAACAGCACCGAGGTCCAGATCGTCAGGCAGGTCGCCTTCGTGCAGATAAACAGTCATGGAGCGTCACTCGTTCGCAAGCCACCCTGTGTCGAGGCGGCGGTCAACAGGGGCCAAACATAGACGAACCACACTCCACCGCTAGGTTGTTCTTTGGAGAAGTGTAGGGTCCATAGACAAATGGCGCCGCATCTTGTGATGCAGCGCCATTTGATAAAATGGTGCCCAGAAGAGGACTCGAACCTCCACGGCCGTTAAGCCACTGGCACCTGAAGCCAGCGCGTCTACCAATTCCGCCATCTGGGCCGGAGGGAGCGTTTCCGCCCCGCCGATGAGTGGGGTATAGGGGGAGCCTTCTCGGGGGTCAACAGGCTTTTTGCACTTTCGTGAAAAAACACGTCGATAGGTGAAAGTCCCGCCTTTTCAGCCACCTATCAGGCAAGCCAGACCATGCGGCGGGTGTCCGTCAGGCCACCTCGCGCACTGCTGAATCCGCGACGGGTTTCGCCCGTGTACAGAAAGCCTGCCTTCTCCAGAACGCGGCCCGAAGCGGGATTGTCGGCGAAGTGACCGGCTACCAGCGCGCGGCGCTTCCACTTGCGCGACGCCCAGACCAGAGCGCCTTCCAGCGCTTCGGTGGCATAGCCGCGGCCCCAGTACTCCCGACCGATCCAGTATCCGGTTTCGGGCATTGGGTCTCGGTCTTCGAACATACCGATGACGCCCACCGGACCGTGGTCCTCGTGCTCGATGACGAAGGTATTGGCGCGGGCAGGGTTCTGGCTGGCGACCTGAAGCACGAAGTCTTCGGCGTGGCCCTGCGTAAAGGGGTGCGGCATCCGCAGCGTCATGCGCGCGATTTCGATGTCATTCGCCAAGCGGGCGATGCGCGATGCATCCTGCGGACGCGGAGCGCGGAGCGTGAGCCGCCTCGTCTCGATGACGGGGGAAGTTTCAATCACGCACATGAGTACTGCCTCGTTCTTTCTGCCGTCTCCTTGAAGGGCTCTGACGGCTTAGAGGCGGGGAAACGCAAACGGGGAGCCTGGTGATCCAGACTCCCCGCGGAATATTTTCCCTAGGTCCAGATCGGCTGCTTTTTGGGCAACGCGATCTGAAACAAGTGCAGAGCGCGTTACTCGGCGGCCATCGCCACGGCTGCGTCATTGGCAGCCACGATGGACACGTAACAACGGCCACCAGCTTTGGTGGTGAACTGCACCGAACCGTTCGCGGTGGCGAACAGGGTGTGGTCGCGACCCAGGCCAACGTTGGTGCCCGGGTGGAATTTGGTGCCGCGCTGACGCACGATGATGTTGCCGGCCAGCACTTGCTCGCCGCCATACTTCTTCACGCCAAGGCGTTTCGACTCTGAGTCGCGGCCGTTACGCGACGAACCGCCGGATTTTTTGTGAGCCATCTTGCTGCTCCTCTATTGAGGTGGGCTCCGGTTCGAAAACCTGATGGAGCCTACCTGTCATTACTGGCGAACAATCCAGCTAACGCCGGCGGTCGCTTGTTCTATTTGGGCCCTAGGGATTAGGACCCGACGAAACTCGGCCTATTAGGCGTCGGCTTTTTTAGCCGAAGCCTTCTTAGCCTTAGGAGCTTCCTCAGCCGGGGCAGCTTCGACGCGCGGGGCCAGGCCACGAGCGCGAGCATTGATTTCAGCCTTGGTGATCAGGTTGACCGTACCATCCCATTTTGCGGTCTCGCCAGCACCTTCGATGCCGGTGATTTGCAGAACGGATTCCATCTGACGATGGCCGTTGGTACGACGGTAACCCTGACGGCGGATCTTCTTGAAGATCTTTACCTTCTCACCCTTACGGGTTTCGATCAGGGTTGCAGCCACCGTGGCGCCTTCGACAACAGGAGCGCCTACAGTAACGCCCTTGTCGCCGCCCAGCATGAGGACTTCGTTAAAGGAAATAGCAGCGCCAGCATCGCCATCGAGTTTCTCGACAACAACAACGTCGCCCGGTTGGACCCGGTACTGCTTTCCGCCGGTCTTGATCACCGCGTACATATGAAGCCTCAGCGTGAACGCAAAAATGAATGCGCCCGCCGGGCAAACCCGCGGGCGAAGAGCGGCGACATATACGGAAGGTAGCGAAAGAGTCAACGCCGTAACGGGCGTTAAAGGCCGGAATTCCCCTTTGCAGACGCAGGATGTGGCCTGATTGCACCCTTTCTGCAAGGGGAAGTGGCGCTGGGGCCGGGGTGCCTAGACCATTGGTCTTATATAGAGGTGCTGTGGCCCCGCGCGATGCGTCACGTGAAAATAGCGCGCGAGTGCTGTCGACTGTTACAACATAACAGATTAAGAGGGGTGGATGAGCACTGCCGACTTCGCCCAGCCCGTTATTATGTCGCTTGTCGGCGGCGGTTTCGTCGCGGCCAGTCTGCATGCTGCCTTGCCCACGCACTGGCTGCCCTTCGTTTTGGTGGGCCGCGCGCAAAGCTGGAGCCTGCGCCGTGTGGCGGCTGTCGCTGTATTGGCCGCTCTGGCCCACGTTCTTACGACGGCGATGATCGGAGCACTGGTCGCGGTTGCGGGCGTGGCGCTCGACCGTTGGCTGCATGGTGTGCTGCCGCACCTGTCGGCGGCGCTACTTTTCCTTTTTGGTGCCTTCTATCTGGCCCGCTATTGGCACCGCACGACCGTGCCGGACTGCAAGGGCTGTGAGCATGACGAGCCCAAGGTTTCCGATCGTGCGGCCTTCTGGGGATTGATGGCGCTGATGGCGGCATCTCCCGGCGAAGTGCTGCTGCCTTTATATCTTACGACAGCGACCCACGGAGTAGGGGTATTTCTAGCTCTGACGGCCGGATTTGCCCTTGGCACCATGGCAGGAATGCTGGTGCTCACCTCTCTGGCGATGGCAGGCTATTCCGTGCTGAGGCTGGAGCGCTGGGCCCGATATGAAGGTGTAGTGCTGGGCGCGTCTCTGATTGTGCTCGGGTTTGTAATGGCCTTCCATCCGGCCTGAGCTGATAAGTTATACATTTACATTCAGATAGTTATGTTATCTGGATGGCTTGACGTGGCGTATTGACGGTTCCAAGTGGAAAGCATGGCACACGATCATTCAGCGCACGCTCACGAGCATGCCCCTTCCGACCACTCCGGTCACGACCACAGCCACGGCCATCACCACCACGACATAGGTGGGCATCATCATGGTCCGACCGATACGGGCGACTGGCGCTATGGTGTGGGTCTGGCCGTCAATCTGTTGTTCGTCATGGTCGAGTTTGGCGCAGGATGGTGGGCCGGTTCATCGGCGCTGATGGCCGATGCGGGGCACAATCTTTCGGACGTGCTGGGTCTGGCCATGGCGGGCGGCGCTGCTTTGCTGGCCCGCAGGGCTGCGGGGCCGCGGCGTACCTATGGATATGGCAAGGCGACCGTGCTGGCAGCGCTGGGTAATGCGCTGCTGCTGATCTTTGCCTGCGGTGCAATCACCTTTGAAGCCATCCACCGCATGACCCAGCCCGCGCCTTTGCAAAGCGGGGTCATTATTGTGGTGGCGGCCATCGGCTTTGTGATCAACCTGGGTACGGCCCTGCTTTTCATGAAGGACCAGCACAAGGACCTGAACGTCAAAGGGGCTTACCTGCACATGATGGCCGATGCGGGTGTGTCGCTGGGCGTCGTGCTGGCGGGCGTCATTATCATGTTCACCGGCTGGTCGATCGTCGATGCCATCGTCAGCCTGCTGATCGTGGCTGTGATCATGGTCTCGACGTGGGGACTGCTGAAGGACTCGGTCAACCTCGCGCTGGATGCTGCCCCCCGACATCTGGATCCTTCAGATATCCGCCAGCAGTTGCTGGCGCTGGAAGGGGTGAGCGCCATTCACGATCTGCACGTCTGGGGTCTGTCGACGACCGATGCCGCGCTGACCGCACACATTGTGCATGAGCGGGCCGACGCCGATGCCCTGTTGGCCGAGGCGCAAAAGCTGGCGAAGGGCCGTTTCGGTATCGGCCACAGCACGCTTCAGCTTGAGCGGACGGCGCTGGACGACTGCAACCATTGCTAAAAGGTCGAGAGGGGTCTTTCCAACGGGGCTGTGACGCGCCATCTAGCGGTCATGACCCAGAAGACCCCTGTCACCGTCCTGACCGGCTACCTCGGTGCCGGCAAAACCACCCTGCTGAACCGCATCCTCACCGAGGATCACGGCAAGCGTTACGCCGTCATCGTCAACGAGTTCGGCGAGATCGGTATCGACAACGACCTGGTGGTCGGTGCCGATGAAGACGTGTTCGAAATGAACAACGGCTGCGTCTGCTGCACGGTGCGCGGGGACCTGATCCGCGTGGTCAACGGACTGATGAAGCGCCAGCGTCCGGGCAAGCCTGCGTTCGACGCCATCATAGTCGAAACGACCGGCCTTGCTGACCCGGGTCCGGTGGCCCAGACCTTCTTCGTCGATGACGAGGTCAAGGCCAAGACCCAGCTGGACAGCGTGACCACGCTGGTGGACGCCAAACACGTCATGGCGCGTCTGGATGACTCCAAAGAAGCCCGCGAGCAGGTGGCCTTTGCCGACCGCATCATCCTGAACAAGGTTGATCTGGTGTCGGAAGCCGAACTGGTCGCCGTCGAGAAGCGCCTGCGCGGTCTGAACCCTCTGGCTCCGATCATCCGCGCCGAGCGTTCGAACGTGCCGCTGGACAAGGTGCTGGGCCTGAACGCCTTTGACCTGAACCGTATTCTGGAAGCCAACCCCAGCTTCGCCAATCCGCCGCACGGCGAGGACGGCCACGTCCACGACGAGCACTGTGGTCATCATGGCCATGATCACCATCACGATCATGACCATGTCCACGACGAGAACTGCGGACATGGCGAGCACTGCGACCACGATCATCATGCCCGCGGCCACAACCACCATGACGACATCAAGGGCTATTCCTTCTCGCTGGACCGCCCGCTGAACGGCGCAAAGTTCACCGCATGGCTGGACAAGCTACTGGGCGAGCAGGGCCAGAACATCCTGCGCGCCAAGGGCATCATCGATGTCGCCGGTGAAGACCGCCGTCTGGTCTTCCAGGCCGTGCACATGATCCTCGAAGGTGACCTGCAGGAGCCGTGGGGCGAGAACGAGCGTCGATGGAGCCGCGCAGTCTTTATCGGTCGCGACCTGAACGAAGCCGAGCTTAAGGCCGGCTTCGAGGCCTGTGCCGCGTGAGCGGCGAACGCAATCGTGTCGAAGCCAAGCTGGTCTTTCGACCGGGTGACTTCGATGTCGTGAAGTCGGGCGACCATGTGCGCTGTGCCGTGACGGGCGAGCCGATCACTGTGGATGCGCTGACCTATTGGTATAGCGAGTTGCAGGAAGCCTATTCGGCCCCCGAGCACCTGATCGCGCGTCTACGAGAGCTCAAGCGCATCTAGGCGCTTTTGATCGAACCGATGAAAAAACGGCCATCGCTTCTCGCGGTGGCCGTTTTTGCTTCCGTAAAGGATACGCTTCGAAGGCGCGCTTACAGGTAGCGCAACTCGAAATCGTTTTCGCGGGCGTGGCGCTCTACATCGGGATTATGGATGTAGATGGTGTTGTCCGGCTTCTTGCCCCAACGTTCGATGTTATTCGGGTCGAACTGGTGCAGGGCCTTGCCCGTCCATTGCCATGGGCTGTAGTTCAGCATCTGGAAGAAATCGATATATTCCGGAGTGTGAGTATTCTCGGCCAGAATAACAGGGCGATTGGTCAAAATAGTCTTCAATAGACCATTGAGCGTCAGTAGTTCGGCACCCTCTACATCGATCTTGATGATGTCCGGGCGAAGCTCGACGGAATCGCCTTGGAAGAAGGCCAAGCGCTCTTTGAAGATGGCGATGTCGCGACCGTGGCGGTTGTTGGCAAACCAATCGGCACCCCAACCGGTACGGTAGAGATCCCGCTGCGTCGTTGCCAACGGCGTGATCAGCAGCCTGTCCACGACCGGCGTGTACAAATCCAGGAAGGCGTTGGCGTCCGACAGCCCGAATGGATAGGTGCGCACCTTGGGCAGATTGGCCGTATAGGCCGTCAAAATCCGGT
The DNA here is from genome assembly GCF_054824005.1 of Brevundimonas sp. GN22. Lineage (NCBI taxonomy): Bacteria > Pseudomonadati > Pseudomonadota > Alphaproteobacteria > Caulobacterales > Caulobacteraceae > Brevundimonas > Brevundimonas sp. GN22. The sequence continues at coordinate 15,773 of NZ_JSYD01000183.1, forward strand.
AGCACACAGGATTGGGCTCAAAAGAAATGATCGGCGTGTGATCATTCAGCAGTCGATACGAGTTAATCGACTGCCCGCAGTTGGCACCAATATCCACGAACTGTTTGGCATTCTGGAATTTGGCGAGAAAATAGAAGTCCTCGTCGTGAACTTTGTTGCGATCTTCTTCACGCAAAAGAAGCGGTTGTTCCATTGGCCTGACAGGATCAACGATGCCGCCCCATTCCTTCATCATGTGGGTTGGCTCGTTCCAGGAGCATAGCATCTCCCAGTCAACGAATTCCGCGATCTCGTGGTCCATCTAAAGCTATTATTGTTCCGTTTGAATATCTTTACACTAGACTAAATAGCGATAATTCAAACAATGTAAGTAGAGGAGTCGTACGGATAGTTGTCTCCGAATTGACTCGAATGTAGCTAAAGACGTGTTCGATTCAATAATTCAAATTATGGCGATATTTACATCTTTATATCTAGCGATATGTATATCGTTGTAATTCACAATTGAATAGCGTTATTTACAATTCAAATTATACTATATAAAACGGATATTTCTGCGAAATTTAAAGCAAAGCTAAACGGAAACGGGCTTTATTCCAGCCAAGGATTTGGAGCAAAGGTCGCCAACTGGTCCATCAGGAAACGTTCGCGGCGGCTTTGGATGCGCGAGTACTCCCAAGCCTTCAGATGCATGTCCTGATGCCGTTCCAGCAGTTTGCTGCCAGCCGGTGTCATGACGATCACAAGCTCTTCGCCATAGCGGTCCATCGGCTCGTTCCTCAGGTACTGCGCGCTGAGGGTGTCCTGCTTGAGAGCCCGCGAAATCGGGCCGCTCTGGCCGATGTCAATCGGCGCGGTGGTGACGTACAGAAGTTCATAGCCGCAGGTGCTGGCCAGTGCCTGCGCCGAGCCTGGCGAGAACAGGTGCACGTGTTCGGGATAGCCGTACCAGATATAGTGGGAATGGCCGTAAACCAGCGGGAACAGTGCAGCCGAGTTCGGCAGGAACGATATGACCAGTCCGTCCGGGCTGATGACTTGGTGCAACTCCCGCAGGAATGCGAACGGATCGGTGAAGTGCTCCAGCGCATGGTAGGAGTAGATTGCGCTGCACTCGTCCGGTTGTTCAGCGAGAAACTCTTGGGCGGGACGGGCGTGGATGTCGAGATTGCCCCGAGCCCGGCTCTGTTCGACTGCGGTTCGGTTCAACTCGGTGCCGGACGCTTTATAGCCGAGGTCTTTCAGGGCTTGGACGGTGCCGCCAAAGGCGCATCCGAACTCGTGCACATGGGCATCTGGAGCAATCCCGAAGGCGTTCAGGATATCGACAACGCGACGTGAGCGCTCATGCGTTTTGGAGGCGTTGTAGTCACCCTCAATATTGTACCAAGTCTTGGAAACTTCAGGATATTCTACGTTGTAGAAGTGACCCAGAACGTCGGGCGGCGGATCGTCAAAACGGATATAGGCGCAGCAGGGGCAACGTTTCGATTGGTGGAATACACCCTTGTACTCGCGACCGAGCGGATAGGTGGCTTGAACACTGGGGATCAGAAGCGAGGGATCGGAGATTGCGCAGGGCATATCTCGCTCGAGCCTTTGGTACGCATTCGATGTCATACGTGCGTCGTCCCTGTATTGGTAGAATTTGACTATCTATACTTATGTAAATGAACCACCGATTTAGTACGTAGGACACTATGTGTACTTGTTTGTCGAATTGACAGTTAGAAAATGTTACTTACATCAATTAAGTATCAGCGAATTTTATGTAACTGCTCTGAATTATCAGGTTGAATCGCCGAGATTTATGTAAATCTTGCTTTAGGTTGTCGTGTTTTTAGCCAGCCACGATTTCATTAGCGATAACAACGCTCGCGGCTGTTCCAACGGGATCATATGCCCGGAACCTTGCACACTGGCCCGATCAGCGCCGCGAATGCCGTACTGTAGCTCGTCTTGCTCTTCTTCGGATCGCAACATGTCGGCGTCCGCGGAAATAATCAGCGTCGGGACCGTGATTTTGGATAGCTGATCCTTATCGCCCGAACGGGCCAGAGCCGACTGTCGGTGGAATACATGCCCGCCCAGTCTCAGCCCCATGTCCAGCACCCGCGCCAGCATTTGCGCATCGTCTTTCAAATCAGGATGTAGCGAAGACTGGATGGCAGGGCGGCTGAGCCCTTTGAAACGCTCCGGCGGAGATTTGAGAGCACTTCTGCGCTGGCGGATCATCTCTTCGGTGTCACCCCGCGCGGAGGTGGCAATCAACATCAGGCTCTCGACCTTTTCAGGTACAAGGCGGGCAATCTCGCGCGCGACATACCCGCCCATCGAAAAACCGGCCAAATGAAAGCGCTCGGGAAGTCGGGGCAGGAGCGCCGTGGCCATCTCCTCGATGGTTTCTCCCTCGCGCAAGGCCAGCGGGATCACAGGTCCAAAATCTTCGAGCGGAGCGATCAGATCGTCCCACAAGGTTTCGTCGGCCATGAAGCCCGAGATCAGCACAACAGCCATAAGCCTGCTCCCATTCTGCCCTTTCCCTATAGGCGCGCCCGTCCGGCGCGGCTATGAGCAGGGACACGACTGTTTACGCCTCCCAGAGACACCGATGAACTTCTCTTTCGACGCCCAGATCACCGCCGCCCTGTTCGACAAAACACAGGCCGTGTTCGCCTTGGGTGACGGATCCGTCCGTTTCGAGGATGGTGCCCGAAACGAAGTGCATGACGGAGCTGTCCTGTGCGCTTGCGTCCACCCTTCGGGGGACGGCATCGTCACCGGCGGCGATGACGGAAAAGTCGTCTGGAGCCGTCCGGGCGAGGCGATCCTGCTGGCCGAGGGGAAGGGCTGGATCGACTCCATCGCTGCCAGCGCGGAATCGAGCCTGATCGCATTTTCTGCGGGGCGCACGCTTTCGGTCATCGACAGTAAAGATGCAGTCTTCCGCCGCGACTTTCAGCACGAGCGTACTGTCTCGGGCGTGGCGTTCGACCCCAAGGGCCGCCGAGTTGCCACCTCGACCTATGGCGGGGCGTGGTTGTGGTATGCGCGCATCGAGCAGCAGCAACCCGTAAAGCTTCAGTGGGCGGGCTCGCACCTGTTGGTAGGGTTCTCACCGGACGGTGCCTTTGTCGTCACCTCGATGCAGGACAACCAACTGCACGGCTGGCGTCTGAAGGACCAGCGCAACATGCGCATGGGGGGCTATCCGGCCAAGATCAAATCCTTCTCCTTCCTGTCCAAGGGCCAGCTGATGGCGACGTCGGGCGCACAGGGTGTGGTGCTGTGGCCGTTTATCGGCTCCAACGGCCCTATGGGGCGCGAGGCGACCGAGATCGGCTATGACGAGACGACCCTGATCTCGATGGTCGCCTCGGTGCCGGAGCAGGGCCGCCTGGTGGCCGGTCTGGAAGATGGCCGCGTATGGTGGGCCGATCCGGCAGGCCGCGGGCTGGACTTCATCAAAAAGGACAAGGGCGCGCCGATCACCGCACTGGCAATGAGCCGTGGTGCCGCGCGCATGGCATGGGCAGACGAAGACGGTAACGCGGGCGTTCACGCCTTTTAAGCTGTCGAGCAAGGGATCGGGGAATGGCGAGTGCAAAAGGACGCAAGCGCAGGCCGCTGTTAAAGCTGTTCCTGTTCATTCTGGCATTCCCGTTCCTGCAAGTAGCGCTGTTCCGGTTCGTACCGCCCCCGCCGACCATTTTGATGATCGAGCAAGCGATCAAGGGGAACGGGCTGGACTATCGCTGGCGCTCGCTGGATGACCTGTCTCCCTATCTTGTGACAGCCGCGATCTCGGCAGAAGACGCGCGTTTCTGCTTGCATAATGGTTTCGATTTCGAAGCCATCCAGAAGGCGATGAAGGCCAATGAAAAGGCCGAAGCCCGTGGATCCAGCAAAATGCGTGGCGGCTCTACCATCACCCAGCAAACCGCCAAAAACGTGTTTCTGTGGCCTGGGCGCTCCTATGTCCGCAAGGCTCTTGAGGCCGGATACTCGGTGTTGATCGAATACGGCTGGGGCAAGAAGCGGATTATGGAAGTCTATCTGAACGTCGCCGAGTTCGCGCCGGGCGTTTATGGCGCAGAGGCAGCTGCGCAGCATTGGTTCGGCAAGAGCGCTAAGACCCTCAGCCGCACCGAAGCTGCGCGACTGGTGGCCGTTTTGCCAAGCCCGCGTCGCTATAACGCTGCCTCGCCGGGGCCCTACGTCCAGCGTCGCACGGGCCGTATTCAGGCCAATGCCGGTCAAGTACGCGCACAGGGGCTCAACCAGTGTGTAATCGGCAAATAGGCGTGTAGAACGCCCGACGGTATCTAATTGTCATTAACCGTGACTGTTGATCCAAAATAACCCATTTGTCATTCAAAGTGCCCTATTCTATCGGAAAGCGACGGGGACTGTCCGGTGTCAGGGATTGATATGAAAAGCATTACTCGGGCCGCAGCTCGACTATTGAGCGGGTTTGCACGCTCGCAGCGCGGCAATGTGGCTTTGATTGCAGGTATCGCCTTGCCGGTCCTGCTCATGATCTCGGCCGGCGCGATCGACCTGCACCATGCGGCCAAGGTGAAGAGCGAGCTTCAGGACGCACTCGATGCTGCGACACTGGCGGCAGCGCGCTCGAACTATACTGCGGCTGGGGATATCCAGCGCGTTGGCATGGCATCGATCCGCGCGAACATGCCGCAGTATTTCAAAGACAATCCGGGCGACGTCGCGACCTTCACCCTGGGCTCGCGCTATCAGGTTCAGGCGACTGCCACCGTGCAGGTCAAGACCATCATCGCCAACGTTTTCCTTCCGCCCTATGGCAAACTGTTCGACGACTATCTGCCGATGACCGCGTCGTCGGACGTTCTGCGGGCCTCGCGAAACGTGGAAGTCGCGATGGCGCTCGATATTACCGGCTCAATGGACGGTTATATGAACGACCTGAAGTCTGCTGCCAAAGAGCTGGTGGGCATCGTCGTTCAGGGTGACCAGACGCTTTATACGACGCGGGTGGCGCTGGTGCCTTATGCGCGGGGTGTAAACGTGGGCAGCTATGCCGAAGCCTTCCGTGGCCCGCTTAAAGGCTCAACCTCGATTACGGGGGCCAGCTGGGCCGCTGCCGCCAAGGAGATCTCCAATTCCAGCAACGGCACCTTTACCGCCAGCTCGCACGGCCTGGCCGTGGGTGATGCTGTGTATGTTTACGGGTTCAGCTCCTCGAGCATCAATCGGACCATCCAGACCGTCAGTCAGGTCCCAACCTCGAGCACATTCAAACTGACGGGTCTCAGCAGTTCCTATTCGGCTGCAAGCGGAACGCGCCGCTACTTGCGTAAATGCGTTGATCCACAATGCCGGATGCTGGTGACGTCGTCCGGACATGGCCTGATTAATGGCGGACTGGTGAAGGTGTCCGGTGTGCAGGGCATGACCCAGTTGAACGGCTATCAGACTGTCACGCCCATCAACACCAACACCTTTGCAGTTGCGATAGACCGCAACAATCCGCCGGCGGACTACGTGCGATACGGCACGGTCCAATGCGGCTGGGACGGTTGCCAGCAGCGCGTCTTCTATAACAAGTCGAACGTTCTGACCGAACTGCCGGCTACAGACTGCATCAGCGAGCGTCCGCGCGGCAGTTCCGATCCTACAGACAAGGCTCCCGGAACCAACGCCTGGCTGGGCCGCTCATACCTGCCCAGCGGCCAGACCTGCCAGCCGGGTCGCTATCTGCCGCTGACCAATGTGCTCACGGGCACGAATGGCCTAAATACGGTCATCGACAGCTATCAGCCATTGGGTGCGACCGCTGGCCAGACCGGCATCGAAATGGCTTGGTACAGCATCTCGCCGAACTTCGGCTCGGTCCTGCCGACCGCCAGCCGTCCCAACCCGTTCAACACCGCCGAGACCATCAAGGCCGTCATCCTGATGACCGACGGCGAATTCAACACTCCCTATTGCGAGGGTGTTGTGTCCAAGGATGCAGGTTCGGGCTCGATTGGCACCGACTATCAAATCAACTGCCCTTCGACCAACGGGGACGTGTTCACCCAGTCCGTGGAGGTCTGCAGGGCCATGAAGAAACAGGGCATCGTTGTCTATACGATCGGTTTCAACCTTGGCACCAGCAAGGGCAAAACGGGCATCGACACGGCCTATGAGGTCATGGAAGCCTGCGCCACGGACCCGAAGGAGAACTTCTTCCCTGCGGCGACCGGCACGGATCTGAAAGAAGCCTTCAAACAGATCGGTCGTGACATTACCCGTCTGCGGATCGCCCGCTAAGCGAGACGGCAAGGACAAAAAAAGGGACCGGACGAGTGATAGTCCGGCCCCTTCATTTTGTCGGCTATTCGCGACGATTAGATCAGTTTGATCTCGCGCAGACGCTCGGTGAGGAAGTCCTCGGCCAGAATGGTCTTGCCGGCATAACGGTCCGGATTTTCCGGGGTGATCGTCGACGGCAGGGTCTCGATCGGGAAGTCCGGGTTGAAGTGCAGGAAGAAGGGGGTCGAATAGCGGGCAAAGCCCCGACGTTCCGGTGCCGGGTTGACCACGCGGTGGGTGGTCGACGGCAGGACGTGGTTGACCAGACGCTGCAGCATGTCACCGATATTGATCACCAGCGCACCCGGAGGCGGTGCGATGTCCAGCCACTCGCCGTCGGCATCCTTCAGTTGAAGGCCGGCCTCTTCGGCACCCAGCAGCAGGGTGATGACGTTGATGTCTTCGTGGGCACCCGCACGCACGCCCTCGGCATCAGCCGGGATCGGCGGATAGTGCAGCAGGCGCAGGATCGAGTTGCCGAGTTGAACCTTGTCCTCGAAGAAGTTGTCTTCCAGCTTCAGGTAGCGGGCGATAGCCTTCAGGATGCGGGCACCCAGTTGGTCCAGCGCCGAGAACATGCCGTACACGTTCTCTTTGAAAGTCGGGATTTCGGTCGGCCACACATTGTCACGCATGTACTTTTTGTACTCGTGACCTTCCGGCAGTTCGCGGCCGGTGTGCCAGAATTCCTTCAGGTCACGGACGGCCGCGCCCTTGGCGGTTTCGACGCCGAACGGGGTCAAGCCGCGTGCACCGCCGGTACCCGGCTGGTGGTACTGGCGCTTGGTTTCTTCATCCAGGGCGAAGAAGGCCTTGGCGTCGGCAATAGCAGCGTCGATGACGGCTTGGTCCAGACCGTGGTCCGAAACAACAGCAAAGCCGTAACGCGCGAACGATGCACCCAGCTCGTCCGAGAAGCCTTGGAAGTCGGCGTCATAGCGGGTCATGGAGACCGGCTTGATAGCCTTGCTGTTCGAGCCCTCAGCGGACTGTGCGGTGATGGTGGTCACTTGAATGCCTCAAGTTGGTGGGTCTGGGAAACTTTCTACCGTGTACCGGCAAAAAATGGCAGTCGCGCGCCCATAGAGCAGGGTTTGCATTCTGCTTTCGTCTATCAATACCGTTGATCGTGGTGTGCGGGATACAGCGGCCCTGCCATTTCAGGGCAAATCATGCCCGCACATGCCAGAGCCGGTTGATAGCCACGATAACGGCAAGCTCTAAATAGGCGCGCAGGGCCGCAGTCGCCTTGAGCAGGATCAATCCTGACGCAGCGAGCCTATGCGGCGTTTGTCGCGGCAGATGCGGGTTTCATTGTCAAAGCGCTCCCACAACTCGGCGGCACCGGTTTCGACCATGTAGCAGTTCACCTCGACGCGCGCGGCTGTCCAGCAGATGGCCGTGACGCGGTCGTAGCTCTGGCCGGTGGTCATGCAGTCCAGCATCTTTCCGGCCACCAGTTGGCTCAGGATACGGGTGGCCTGATCGGCGCTGGTTTGCGAACAGGGGTGACCGGGCGAGCAGCTGTTGTCGCGCTCGCGCGCGGAAATGGCATGCAACCTTACCCGCGTTCCGTCCTGACAGCGCAGGGTATCCCCGTCGTTGATCTTGACCACGCGGCATTTGAAGTCGGCTTCGCTGGCGGCCTGTTCAGCGGTTGGCGGAAAGATACCGGGGGCTACACTGGTGGCGACGCTTTTGGCCCCTTCGGTAACGTTGTCAGGCAGGGCAGTTTTGTCGCTGCGCATCACGATGACGCAAACGATGATGACGACCACGACCAATATGCCCAGCAGGATATTCAGGCGATCCGATCCGCGAGGCGGAGGGCTGTAATGGTGCTGTGCAGGGGGGCGGCGGCGAGAGGACATAGGCTGTTGTCGGTCGAGTCGGTAAAAAGGGGCAATCGGTCAGTGGAAGTCGCGCGAGCCGGGCAATAGGCGCACATTGCGTGGATGCTGGGGGTGAACGAACTCGTCGGCCCCTGATAGCTGCAGAACCGGTTCGTGATCTTCGGACAGGCGGTTCAGTTCGGGTGTGCGGTCCACCAGATGGGTGACCATAAGGTGGGTGACGCCCTCGATGCTTTTCTCGACCGTGCCGACGGCTTCCAACAGGCGTGCGGACATGACCACGCGGCGATAGGTCTCGAACGTCCGCTCCCACAGCACAAGGTTGGTCACGCCCGTCTCGTCTTCCAGCGTGATGAAAATGGCCTTGCCGTTGCCGGGCCGCTGTCTCACCAGCACCACGCCCGCCGTGCGTACACGCGAGCCGGAACGTTTGGCCTCGACGCCTTTGCACGGCAGCATTCCTTCCTTGGCAAAGACAGGCCGTAGGATTTGCATCGGGTGGGCCTTTAGGGACAGGCGCGTGGTCTGGTAGTCGGCGGCGACATGCTCGCCCTGTCCCATCTTCGGCAGATTGGCGTCTGCTTCCTCGCCCAGTTCGCGGGCATTGGCGGCGGCAAACAGCGGCAGGGGATCATCGTCGGGCAGGCGGCGCACGGCCCACAGCGCTTCGCGCCGGTCCATGTCCAGTGAGCCGAAGGCATCCGCATCGGCCAGCTTTCTCATTGCCGCCGCCGACAGACCTGTCCGCCGCATAAGGGGCTCCAGTCCGGTAAAGACTTCGATGCGGGCGGTGGTCAGAGCCTCGGCCCAGTCCTGACGGAAGCCGTCGATGTTGCGCATCCCCAGCCGCAGCGCCAGCGCATCGGGCGGCCCTTCCAGCGTATTGTCCCAGCGGGAATGGTTCACATCGATGGGGCGCACCTCCACCCCATGTTCGCGGGCATCGCGCACGATCTGGGCAGGAGCATAGAAACCCATCGGCTGGCTGTTCAACAGGGCGCAGGCGAAGGCTGCGGGATGGCGGCATTTGATATAGCTGGAGACATAGACCAGCTTGGCGAAACTGGCCGAATGGCTCTCGGGAAAGCCGTAGGAGCCAAAGCCCTTGATCTGTTCAAAGCAGCGCTGGGCGAAGTCGGGGTTATAGCCGCGCTCGATCATACGCCCGACCATGCGCGTCTCGTAGTTGCCGAGCGTGCCGTCGCCGCGGAACGTGCCCATGGCCTTGCGCAGGCCATTGGCCTCCTGCTCGCTGAAATTGCCGGCGACCATGGCGACCTTCATCGCCTGTTCCTGAAACAGCGGCACGCCCAGCGTCTTGCCGAGGATTTTCTTCAGTTCGTCCGGATCATGCGGCGGGGCAGGGCTGGCGTATTCCACCGCCTCCAAGCCATGACGGCGGCGAAGGTAAGGGTGGACCATGTCGCCCTGAATGGGACCGGGGCGCACGATGGCAACCTGAATAACGAGATCATAGAAGGTGCGCGGGCGCAGTCGCGGCAGCATGTTGATCTGGGCGCGGCTTTCCACCTGAAACACGCCGATGGAATCGCCACGGCACAGCATGTCGTAAACGTCGGCCTGTTCTGTCGGGACCGTGGCCAGTTCCAGCGCCTCGCCCTCGTGCTGGCGGATCAGTTCGAACGCCTTGCGGATACAGGTCAGCATCCCCAGCGCCAGCACATCGACCTTCATCAGGCCCAAGGCCTCGATGTCGTCCTTGTCCCATTCGATGAAGGTGCGCTCGGCCATGGCGGCATTACCGATGGGCACGACCTCGTCCAACCGCCCGTTGGTCAGGACAAAGCCGCCGACATGCTGGCTCAGGTGGCGCGGATAGCCGATCAGCCGCTCGGCCATGTCCACGGCGCGACGGATCATGGGGTTGTCGGGATCCAGCCCCGCTTCGGCGATGCGGTTGTCTGCGATCTCTTTGCCCCAGCTTCCCCATTGGGTGCCGGCGAGGCGCGCGGTGACATCCTCGGTCAGACCTAAGGCCTTGCCGACTTCGCGGATGGCGCTGCGCGGACGATAGCAGATGACCGTGGCCGCCAGACCTGCCCGCTCGCGGCCATAGCGTTCATAGATGTGCTGTATGATCTCTTCGCGCCGCTCGTGCTCGAAATCGACGTCGATATCGGGCGGCTCGTCGCGGCTGGCGGACATGAAGCGCTCGAACAGGACGTCGTGCTCGGCAGGGTCTACCGAGGTCATACCCAGCACATAACAGACCGCCGAGTTGGCTGCCGATCCGCGCCCTTGGCACAGTATGCCCTTCTGGCGGGCCACATGGACGATGTCGTGGATGGTCAGGAAATAGTTGGCCAGATCGCGCTCGCCGATAAAGGCCAGTTCCTTTTCGATCAGGTCGCGCACATGAGCAGGCGCGCCCAGCGGGTAACGCACCGGAAGGTGTTGTTCGACCAGTGCCCTCAGCCAGTCATTGGCGCTCCAGCCCTCGGGCACAGGCTCGTCCGGATATTCGTATTTCAGTTGCCCCAGATCGAACTGGCATCGTTCCAGCAGGGTCAGACTCTCGCGCAAAGCCTCGGGGTGATCGCTGAACAGGCGAGCCATTTCGGCAGGCGTTTTCAGATGCCGCTCGCCATTGGCGAGCAGGTGCTGACCTGCGCGCTCGATGCTGACGCCCTCGCGGATACAGGTCAGCACGTCTTGAAGATCGCGCTCGCTGCTGGAGTGATACAGTACATCATTGCATGCCAGCAGCGGGACGCCCGCACGTATCGCCATATCGTGCGAAGCGGCCAGCCGTCTGCGGTCGTGGCCGCGTCGATGCATGGTTGTACCCAGCCATACCGCCCCGTGACGCGCGTCATTCAGTTCGCCCAGCCAGTCGGTCGTTCCGCCCATGGCGATCAGCAATAGCCCCTCGGCATGGGCCATAAGGTCCGCCTTGGTCAGGATGGACTGACCCTTGGTCGCCCGTCGGGCCCCCAGTGTCAGCAGCCGCGTCAATCGCCCCCAGCCCGCCCGATCCTCGGCATAGGCCACCACATCGGACGTGCCGTCTGCGAACACCAGCCGCGCACCGGTCATCAGTTTGAAGTTCTCGGCGGTGGTGCGGATGCGCTCGGCAATACTCTCCTCGGTCTTGCTGTCCACATAGACGACCTCGCCCGGACTGCTGCCCAGACGTATACGCTCGGGCGGGACCCAGCCTTCGTTGCGCAGGGTTTTCAGCGCACTCCACGCCCGCACCACGCCTGCTGCGCTGTTTCGGTCGGCAAGGCCCAGCCCCGCCTGTCCGCACAGCAAGGACGACAGCACCAGATCCTTTGGATGCGACGCGCCGCGCAGGAAGGAAAAGTTGCTGGCGCAAACCGTTTCTGCATAGGCGATGGGCCTTGGGCCCGTCATGCGAACAGCCCGTGGACATACCAGCGCGGGGCAGGCTCCTCACCATAATGGCCTGCGCGGAACAGCCAGTAGCGGTGCCCCGTATCGTCCTCGACGCGGTAGTAATCGCGCACCCGATGGCGAGGGCGTCGCCACCACTCGCCCTCGATCCGCTCCGGCCCTTCGGCGCGGATGATGCGGCGCGTGACCCGTCGCCAGACGAAACGAGCGGGCGGACTGTCGGGGGCAAGAGCGATGGCCTCAATCGGCTGGGGCGGATTGAACAGGGTCATGGGCCGCTCCAACCCGTCGCGCTTTAGCTCGGGCCAGTCGTCGCCTTCATCGGCGCGGGCAGGGTGAAGCGCAGGGCGCAGAACGCAGGCCCGTTCCGGCAGATGCGAGCCTGTCGATTTCACCCGCATCACGGCCTGTGCGCCCAGACGGGTAGATAGGCGATCCGTCAGGTCCTCAAGACTCTCCCCCCGCCGCGCGGGTTCATCCAGTCGCACCTGCTGGGCCGCCAGTGTGACCAGATCGTCCACCTCCATCCGGAACTGGTCGAGGCCAAAGCCCGGATCGATCGGCGTGTCCAGCGCCTGCAGCCGCTCGTGGAACAGCCGCATCAGGGGCGCGACCTGACGCATGGCGCGGCCCGTGCGCACCGTCACTCGCCGCGTCCAGCCATCCAGCCGGAACACTGTCAGGGTAAAGGCGCGCCCGCCCTTGGCAGTTTGCTCCATCTGCTGTTCGGTATCGGCCAGCAGGTCGGCGATAATCCCCTCGACCGGATCAAGGTGCAGGATCGGCTCGGCCAGTCTGCGGTCCGCGACAATGGGGGCGGGCAGACGAACAGGCGTGATGCGGATGTCGATCCGCCCGATGGTCCGGTCCAGCACATGGCAAAAGTCCTCTCCAAAGCGGGCGGCCATGGCGGCGCGAGGGCGGGCGTCGACATCGGCCAACCTTTTCAGCCCCGCCCGTTTCAGCGCGGTGATCTCGCTGGCGGGTCGTTCCAATGCCTCGACGGCAAGTTTTCCGGCGGTGGTGCCGACATCGGTATCGCTCACAGCGCCTTCCGGCCCGAACCGGACCAAAGCGCGGGCGCTGTGCGGGGTGGGCGCAATCGCCAGCCGAACCTGCAATCGGGCGCGTTCGGCAAGGCGGCGCACGGCGGCCATCATCCCGTCCTCGCCGCCGAACAGGTGTGCGCATCCGGTGATGTCCAGCATCAGTCCGTGCGGATTGTCCCGCGCGACCAAGGGCGAGAAACGGCCAAAGCCATCGACCAGCCGCGCCATCAGTTCCTCGTCCGCGCGGGGCTCGCTGGGGACGGTGGTCAGTTCCGGTACCCGTGCATGGGCATCGGCCAGCGTCATACCGGAGGCCAAACCCGCCGCGATGGCGGCACGGTTCACCGCCGTCAGACGCAGGGCATTCGACTGCTTGGCCACACAGGCCACAGGTACATCAGCATCAGGCACATAGGCATCAGGCCGCGCGGATGATTGCCGATCGGTCGGCAGGAACGGAAACCAGACGGCCAGATACCTGCGGCGTGACGAAGATCCGCCGTTCACCATCCCACTCCATGATCCATTCGCCCGCCACGGGGCCGTTCTGTTTGCGTAAAAGTTCGAGTTTGAAGGCGGGAAGGCCGGGGGCTCCCGCCGAAAGGGGCTGTGCCGAGGACAGGGTGGGCGACACCTTCCATCGGCTCTGCGCGGCGCTGGCGCGTGGCTGGGCTCCGGCGCGGGCAATGAAGGCCGGCCGCCCGCCTTCGCTGGCCGCAAGGTTCAACCGTCGGCTGGCCGTCAGGGTAAAGGCCGGATTCTCGCCCCAACTGCTCAGGATCACCGCGCCAAAAGCCCCGCTGCGCAACGCATCCTCACCCACGCCCAGAAGGGCCGTGGCGCTGGAGGCTTCGATCAGCAAAAGCTGTGACGGCTCCAGTCCCCAGCCCTGCAATCCCGGTCCATAGGGCAGGCCCGTCTCGCCATTGCGCCGCCCCTCATACGCCCACAGGAACGGTCCCTTGGAGGCCCGCATCGCCATGCCTAGCGCCATGCCGTCAGCACACAGCACATCGCCGGCACTGGCATAAATTTCATGCACGGCCTCCAGCCCCAAAAGGCCTACGCGCTGGTCGAGCGCCGGCAGACCCACTCTAAAGCCGTCAGTTTCCTTACCGCGGACCCGCACGCCCGCACCCGCCCCCTTCAGGGACAGCCGCTCGCGCAGGCGCTGGATTTCGACGGAGGACGACATGATCGGGCGGTAGGAAATGTTCTCTAAATGTTCTCATTCCTATACCGCTGCACGGGGGAGGCGAGTCAAGCACTGCGCAAGGGAAGTGACTGGGTCTGTCAGGAGGAAATTGCGTGCAGACTACAGATTCCGCTCGGGGAATCTCGTTTCGAAAAAGACTCGAATTTCAAAAGATTGAAGGATCTCTGATCCAGAAATGGAAAACCCCTCGTCGCGGGTAACGACGAGGGGTTCATGGTGGAGCTTAGCGGGGTCGAACCGCTGACCTCTTGCATGCCATGCAAGCGCTCTACCAACTGAGCTAAAGCCCCAAACCTTTCGGTCGGTCCCGACGGTGCCTGTGGCCCCGTTGAGGTGGCGGAAACTAGGGAGTTCCGACCGGAAGGTCAAGCGGTTCTGAAAACTTTTTTCCGCTTAGTTTTCAGAACCTTGGTTTTACTCGTCGTCGAGCGAAGGCTTGGTCAGTTCGTCGTCTAGACCGTCGTCGTCTTCGTCTTCGATGAACGGCACGGAGTCGTCATCGTCGTCGAGAACATCGTCGTCGCCATCGGTGGTGCCCAGACCTGCGTCGTCGGCTACCGGATCGGCATCGTCGTCATCGTCCGGCGTCAGGATTGGTTCGTGACCTTCCTGATCGATTTCCGGAGTGGACGCTTCGATGTCCTCTTCCTCTTCTTCGTCACCGTCGACTGCCTTGTCGGCGACTTGATCTTCGGTGTCTTCATCGTCGGCCGCATAGCCCGCGCCGCGACGGACACGACGGCTCTTCAGAGCCTCCTCCATCGGGTCGAACTCGGTTTCGCACTTCGGGCAGCGTGCCGGGCGACGGTTCAGGTCGTAGAATTTGGCCTGGCAGCTCGGGCAGAGCTGCTTTTGGCCCAGTTCGGGATTAGCCACGGAATAAACCTTCGGCGGGAGTTGAGTTGATACTCGGGAAATCGGGCGGCTCCCTTGCCACCCGAAACGGCCACTGTCAAAAGCCTTATGTGGCGCGACTGCGTTACGTTTTCCAGATATTATCGGAGCCAAGTAGCCGGGTGACGACTTCTCAGACGTTTATTGCCTCCCCATGTGGCCCTCTTGAGGGTGTGGTCAAGGCCCCCGGTGACAAGTCAATCTCCCATAGAAGTCTGATCTTTGGCGGTCTTGCCGAAGGCGTGACCGAGATTGATGGCTTGCTGGAAGGCGAAGATATTCTGGCGACAGGGCGGGCGATGTCCTCGCTGGGCGCGACGGTTGAAAAACTTGACCAAGGTCGATGGAAAGTGATCGGAAAGGGTCGACTTCAGTCGCCGCAGGACCTGATCGACTGCGGCAACGCTGGAACCGGCGTGCGTCTGCTGATGGGGGCTGTGGCAGGCTATCCGATCACCGCGACCTTCGATGGAGATGTGTCGCTGCGCAAACGCCCGATGAAGCGCGTGACCGGCCCGCTGGCGCAAATGGGTGCCAAGTTCGACTGGAAACAGGACGAGGACCGCCTGCCGGTCGCTGTCAGCGGCGGTGAACTGGTTGCCATCGATTACACCCAAAGCGTGGCCTCGGCTCAGGTCAAATCGGCCATCTTGCTGGCGGCATTGAACGCGCAGGGCACGACCCGAGTGACCGAACCTGAAAAGAGCCGCGACCACACCGAGCGTATGCTGACGGCCTTCGGAGCCAAGGTCGAAGTTCAGGAGGTAGGCGAGGGCTGGATCATCTCGCTGGAAGGCGGACAACCTTTGCGCGGCACCAAGGTGTCTGTACCCGGCGATCCGTCCTCGGCAGCTTTCCCTCTGGCGGCAGCCCTTATTGTCGAAGGGTCGGAAGTCACGGTGGAGGGCGTCATGCTTAACCCGTTGCGTACCGGTCTGTTCGATACGTGGATCGAAATGGGCGCAGACCTGACGATCTCGAACCGCCGCACGTCTGGCGGCGAAGAGATTGCGGACATCACAGCACGTTATTCCAAGCTGAAGGGTGTGGTGGTGCCAGAGATGCGCGCCGCCGCCATGATCGACGAATATCCGATCCTTGCCGCTACTGCCGCCTTCGCCGAGGGCCAGACGGTCATGCGCGGCATTGGCGAGATGCGGGTCAAGGAAAGCGACCGTATCGCCTTAATGACGGCGGGCCTGAAGGCTTGCGGTGTCGAGGTCGAGGAAGAACCCGAAGGCTTCATTGTCACCGGAGGTCCGGTTAAGGGTGGAGCGACGATTGAAACGGCCCACGATCACCGCATCGCCATGAGCCATCTGGTGCTGGGGCTGGCAGCCGAGCATCCGGTGTCGGTTCTGGATCCGGAAATGATCGCTACCTCCTTCCCCGGTTTCGTCACCCTGATGAACGGACTGGGCGCGAAGATCGCATGAAGCACTGGCTGCCCCCGGAAGACACGCGTGCTGACCGGGTGCTGCAAATGATGGCCGTCGGGTTTGTGTGTTTGGCGGCATTTTTCGTTTTCACCGGTCTGGCCGATAGCGTTGACGGCGTCGTGAATACCCGTGCCGGCCGCGTGCTCCGCGCGGAAAGTCCGGATCTGTTCTGGAAAATGGTGCGAACAAGCTTTGGTTTCGGAGGGGCCATGATCGGGATATCGGCCCTGTGCGCACTGGGCGGGCGGGCGCTGCGGCCCAAGCCATGAGCAAAAATCGCACTCCGAACGGGTTTCGCGCCTTTAAGGACTTTATCGCCTCGGCGTTTCTGTTCTGGCTAACGTGGGTGTTCGGGAGCGGTGCGTTGGAAAGCATCCGGGATGGGCATTTCGCAGCGCGTTACAGCCGTGGGTTATTCCTTAGTGACAACCCTATTGCCTTTTGGTTCTGGAGCGGCTTTCTCGGGCTCGCAACAATCCTAGTCGGCGGCATGGCAGTTTTCTGTCTGTGGATCGCCGTCACCAACATCACCAGAAAGTAGAGCCCTGTCCCAGTCTCTCGTTATCGCCGTAGATGGTCCTGCCGCATCTGGCAAAGGCACTATCGCTTCACGTCTGGCCGATCACTACGGCCTGCCGTACCTCGATACGGGACTGCTTTATCGGGCCGTGGGCATGGGTGTGTTGGCACAGGGCGGTGATCTGGGTGACGAGGCTGTTGCCGGTCAGGTGGCCAAAGCGCTCGATCCATCGGGCTTGTCCGACGACGCCAGCCTTACAACGGGCGAAGCTGGCGAAGCTGCCAGCCGTGTGGCCAGCCATCCGTCCGTGCGTGCCGCGCTGCTGAAGCTCCAGCGCGATTTCGCGGCTCAAGCGGGCGGGGCAGTGCTGGACGGTCGTGACATCGGCACCGTGATTGTGCCGGATGCGCCAGCGAAACTGTTTGTGACAGCCTCTGCCGAAGTGCGCGCCGAGCGTCGTTGGAAACAGTTGACGGCGCGGGGTATCGAGATTTCCTACGAGGATATGCTGGCCGATATCCGCAAACGCGACGCCCGCGATGCCGGTCGCGATTCCGCGCCGATGGTCCAAGCGGACGACGCTATCTTGCTGGATACGACCGATATGGGTATAGAAGCGGCCTTCGATGCGGCCCGCCGCATTGTCGAGACAGCGCGAGCCAAGCACGGTCTCTGATCATCAAGGTCCGGATGTCCAGGATATCCCCGCCCGATCAGACCCATCGTCCTTAGTAATTTCAACGCACTGATCCTCGGCAGCCGTGGGCGTTACGGGTTTGATTCAAGCCGCCTAGGCGTGCGCCCCGTATCGTCCAACCTTCCGAAAACCGAATTCACCCCCTTCGCGTTCAGCTGCGTGCAGCCAGACGCAAAGACCCTTCCCATCAACCCCAAGAGTCATATGACCGAAACCTTTAACCCCACCCGCGATGATTTCGCCGCTCTGCTCGACGAACAACTGCAAGGCCGCGACCTTGGCGAAGGCCAAGTCGTTCACGGTCGCGTTGTCGGCATCGAAAAAGACATCGTCATCATCGACGTCGGCCTGAAGACCGAAGGCCGTATCGCCATGCGCGAATTCGGCCAAGGCGAAGGCGCTGTCCTGCCGAAGGTCGGCGACAACGTCGAAGTTTACCTGGAGCGCGTCGAGAACGCGATGGGTGAAGCCGTCATCAGCCGCGACAAAGCCCGTCGTGAAGAAGCCTGGACCCGTCTGGAAGCTGTCTTCGCTGAAGGCCAGCCGGTCAACGGTGCTATCGTCGGCCGCGTCAAGGGTGGTTTCACTGTTGATCTGGGCGGTGCTTCGGCCTTCCTGCCGGGTTCGCAAGTCGACATCCGTCCGGTTCGCGACGTCACCCCGCTGATGGGCAAAGAACAACCGTTCGCCATCCTGAAGATGGACCGTCCGCGCGGCAACATCGTTGTCTCGCGTCGTGCGATCCTGGAAGAAGCCCGCGCTGAACAGCGCACCGAACTGGTCGGCCAACTGGCCGAGGGTGAAATCCGCGAAGGCGTCGTCAAGAACATCACCGACTACGGTGCGTTCGTTGACCTGGGCGGTATCGACGGCCTGCTGCACGTCACCGACATGTCGTGGAAGCGCGTGTCGCACCCGTCGCAAGTTCTGGCTGTTGGCGACACCGTCAAGGTTCAGATCGTCAAGATCAACCCGGACACCCAACGTATCTCGCTGGGCATGAAGCAGCTGCAGTCGGATCCGTGGGATGGTGTTGAAGCCAAGTACCCGGTCGGTGCCAAGTACACCGGTCGCATCACCAACATCACTGACTACGGCGCATTCGTTGAGCTGGAAGCCGGTGTTGAAGGTCTGGTCCACGTTTCGGAAATGTCCTGGACCAAGAAGAACGTCCACCCGGGCAAGATCGTCTCCACCTCGCAAGAAGTGGACGTCATCGTTCTGGACGTCGACAGCGCCAAGCGCCGTATCTCGCTGGGCCTGAAGCAAGCTCAAGCCAACCCGTGGGAAGCCTTCGTTGAAGCTCACCCGATCGGCTCGACCGTTGAAGGTGAAGTGAAGAACGCCACCGAGTTCGGCCTGTTCATCGGCCTGGACAACGACATCGACGGCATGGTCCACCTGTCGGACCTGGACTGGAACGTGTCGGGCGAAGAAGCCATCCAACGCTACCGTAAGGGCGAGGTCATCAAGGCCAAGGTCCTCGACGTTGACGTTGAGAAGGAACGCGTCTCGCTGGGCGTCAAGCAACTGGGCGCTGACCCGATGGAAGGCGACGTCTACAAGCGTGGCCAACAAATCACCGTCACCGTTTCGGCAATCGAAACCGGCGGCATCGAAGTCAAGTTCGGTGAAGAAGACGCTCTGGTCACCGCCTTCATCCGCAAGTCGGACCTGTCGCGCGACCGTAACGAGCAACGTCCGGAACGCTTCAACGTCGGCGATCGTATCGACGCCATGATCACCACCGTCGACAAGGCTACCCGCCGCGTTTCGGTGTCGGTCAAGGCACTCGAAATGAAGGACGAACAAGAAGCTATCGAGCAGTTCGGTTCGTCGGACTCGGGCGCTTCGCTCGGCGACATCCTGGGCGCCGCTCTGAAGAACGCTTCGAAGGACTAATCCTTCGAAATGCAGCCTGAGCCGTAGCGCCTAGGCGCTATGACAAGGGATGAAGGGTGACCGGAGCGATCCGGTCACCCTTTTTCTTTGCCTGCCGCGGAAAAGGGTAATTCAGAGGTTAATCGCCGAAAATCGTTATGCGAGATGCTTTTTACCCCTTTCTTCCAAGGGCATCAGGTGTTTAGGTGTCATTCCGATGATGGCGATAACGCCGAAGAAGCACGGGCGGGGGCCTTGAATGATCAAGTCCGAACTGATCGAAAAGCTTGCAGCGGAAAACCTGCACCTCACACATGCGGAGGTCGAGCGGGTGGTTAATGTAATCCTTGGCCAGATGACGAATGCGCTCTCCGACGGTGGTCGTGTAGAGCTTCGCGGCTTCGGTGCCTTCTCGGTTCGCAGCCGCCCTGCACGATCGGGCCGCAATCCCCGCACGGGTGAAACTGTCGAAGTTCCGGCCAAGGCCGTGCCCTTTTTCAAGAGCGGCAAGGAACTTAGACTGCGCCTCAACGCTTCTGGGGACGCCTGATTTCCTTTAGGAAGTCCGGTGATTATCTTTAGGCGCGGCGATAGCCGTGTCTGACCCTAAGGAGAGCCCCATGAGCCTGGGTGGCGAATTCAAAGAATTTATTGCGCGCGGTAACGTCGTCGACCTGGCGGTCGGCGTGATCATCGGCGGCGCATTCGGCAAGATCGTCACCAGCTTGGTGGATCAGATTGTGATGCCGCCGATTGGCTGGCT
Organism: Brevundimonas sp. GN22; assembly: GCF_054824005.1. NCBI lineage: Bacteria > Pseudomonadati > Pseudomonadota > Alphaproteobacteria > Caulobacterales > Caulobacteraceae > Brevundimonas > Brevundimonas sp. GN22. Next base: position 35,799 of record NZ_JSYD01000183.1, read on the forward strand.
GATCGGTGGCGTGGATTTCGCCAACCTCAAATACACCCTTCCGGTAAGCCCGTTGAATCCGACCGGTGAGCCGGCGGTGATTGAATACGGTGCCTTCATCAACACCTGCATCCAGTTCCTCATCGTGGCCTTCGTGATCTTCATGATGGTGAAGATGGTCAACAAACTGCGCCGCGAGCAGGCGGCAGAGCCGGAAGCCACTGCGCCCACGCCGACGGAGGCCCTGCTGGTCGAGATCCGCGACGAGCTGAAAAGGCGTCCATAAGGCGCGACTGGCCTTTCAGACATGAAAACGGCCACCGGAGGGATCCGGTGGCCGTTTTTCATTATCTGCCGTCTCTCAAGCGGGGAGGGCGCTTATTTGGAGGCGTTTTCCCAAGCGGGCGGACAACCGTCGAAGTCGCCTGCGTCAACTACAGTCAGCGTCTTCATGTTGAAAGGCATCGCCGGACGCATCGATTGGCGGCCGTGACCGGTGTAAAGGTCGATCTTGTTGCCACGGATCGCGCCACCGGTATCGGATGCGTACCAGTAACCGTCATGGACCGAGCCGTCCGGCATGCGCAGGCCGACCGTTTCACGAATAAACAGGCGGGTGCGGCGCGGGATAACGCGCGGGTCGGTTGCTACGGTGCGCATGGCGACCGGACGGCATCCCAGAGAATCGTTGCCGGTCGCTCCACCACCACCTGCATGATACAGGCGGATCGAGGCGCGCCAGTCGGGATCGGCTTCCATGTGGGTCTTTTGCTCGTCGGTCAGTGCAACTGCGACGGCGTCGGTTCCCGCTTCTGCGGCGGCTTCAACGATAGCGGCGTCTTGGGCGACGACAGCTTCGTATGGGACAGGTTCACTCGTACCGGCGAACGACATGGCCCAAAGGGCAGCCAGAGCGGCAACCGCATTTAACATGGAGGCATCATTTGGCAGCACCGACACCATTACCCCGTCGGCAGCGAGGCTTTTGACGGCAAATTGTGGCAAAATAGTGTTAGTTGAGATTAGCCATCGGTCGCATATGGATGAGGGCGGAATTGCGACAGCAACACCTGCAGTTGAGATAGCAAACCAGACCTGTTCGAATGCAGTATTTGTCCGATATGCTCATCTTCCACTCAACACGATGACGCAGATTTAATCAGATAACGGGTTCGTGAAACCTTTATTTGCAAGATTTTCATTCGTAAACGGCATTGATCTGTGCATACAGATTTCTTTAACCGGCGCGGATTGCGCCATTCCCCGTTCGTCAAACGGCGGAGCAGTGGCGGTAGGGCGATGAATGGAGTAGATCGGCACACGATTTCACCCTTTCCACCGGGAAAACGCCATGAAGCGATCCGCCAAACGTCTGATGATCTCCGCCGCCGCCTTTGCGCTGCTGGCGATTCCGGCCTCTCAGGTCATTGCATGGGGCGCATCGGGTCACCGCGTGATCGGTGTGATCGGCATGCAGACCCTGCCCGACACCCTGCCAGGCTTCCTGCGTACGCCGGGCGCGGCATCGGACGTCGGTGAGTATTCCCGCGAACCGGACCGCTGGAAGGGTGGCGGTCAGCCGCACGATCGCGAGCGCGACACTGCCCACTTCATCGACATGGACGATGAAGGCCGAGTGATGGACGAGCGCGGCATGCTTCTGGCTGAAATGCCGCGCCTGAAGTCCGAATATGACGCGGCCCTGACCCGTGCCGGTCTGGATGTCGATGATGCCGGCTATCTGCACTATGCCATCATTGATGCATGGCAGAACCTCGAGCGTGATTTTGCCTACTGGCGCGTGCTGAATGCCGCCGAGGCACGAGAGACCGATCTGGCCAAGCGCGAATGGTACCGCGCAGACCGCCTGCGCCGCGAGCAGCTTATCCTGCGCGATATCGGCCAGCTCAGCCACTATCTGGGCGATGCATCCCAGCCGCACCACACGACCATCCACTTCAATGGTTGGGCGGGTAAGACCAATCCTGAAGGCTTCACCAACTCGCGCCGCACCCACGGCACCTTCGAGGGGGCTTATGCGGCTCGCACCCTGAATCCGGTCACGGTCAAGTCGGCTATGTCTCCGCTGAACGTCGAGGGCTTTGATGTGAAGACCCGCACGGTATCCTTCCTGAACACCACCCTCAGCACGGTCATCCCCTTCTACCGTCTGGAGAAGGCCGGTGCGTTCCGCGATGCCGATCCGCGCGGTGCCGAGTTCCTGAACCAGCGTCTGTCGGCTGGTGCCGAACAGCTGCGCGACTTTACCGTCGCGGCCTGGAACGCCTCGGGCACATCGTCGGTCGGCTGGCCGGCTGTGAAGGTGGCCGAGGTCGAAGCGGGCTCGGTCGATCCGTGGATGTCCATGGTCGGCGAGGACTAAAAACTTACCGCTATTGGTCGCAATGGGCCGCTCCTGCCTTCGCAGGGGCGGCCTTCGCGTTTAAAGAGGCCGCCATGAGCGATAATGCACCCCGCGAACTTACCCCTCCCGTCGTCATCCTCGACCGTTCCCAGCTGGCCGACAACATCGGCTCGGTGGCCCGTGTCATGGCGAACTTCGGCCTGTCGGAACTGCGCCTTGTCAGTCCACGTGACGGCTGGCCACAGGAGCGTGCCTGGGCCACGGCATCGGGGGCAGACTGGGTGTTGGAAGGCATCAAGGTGTTCGATACGGTGGCGGACGCCATCCACGACCTGAACATTGTCTTCGCCACGACGGCGCGGCCGCGCGAGACGCGCCAGCCGGTGCGCACTCCGCGTGAAAGCGCGCGCATCCTCTATGACGAAACGGCATCGGGTCTGAAGTGCGGCTTGCTGTTTGGTGGGGAACGTTCGGGATTGGAGACCGGCGACATTGCGCTGTGTGCGGGTATCACCACCATTCCGATCGATCCGCGCCACCAGTCGCTTAATCTGGCTCAGGCCGTAGCGATCAATGCCTATGAGTGGCGCACGACGGTGATGGATGCTCCTCCGCCCAGCTTCCGCGAACAGGAAGCGCCTGCATCCGGCGATTTACTGATGGGTTTGTACGAGCATCTGGAAGCAGAGCTCGACAATGGTGGCTTCTTCCACCCGCCCGAGAAGAAACGCTCCATGAGCCAGAATCTGCGCGTCATGCTGGGCCGCGCCCAGTTCAGCGAGCAGGAAGTGGCGACCTTCCGCGGCGTGATCCATGCGCTGGCGCAGGGTCGTGGCCGCGTACTGGCGAAGATGGCCGCCAAGGCTGCTGCCGAGGCCTCTAAGAAGGAAGGCTGACGCCTAGCGGAAGCTGGGCAGGTTGAGCGCTTCGGCGAGGCGCTCCAGCCCCGTGGTCGGCACCTCGGTCGACCATAGCTCGCCCGATATGGCTCGCTTGCGGCCTTCGTTGAACAGAGCCTCCATCGCCGCTGTGTCAAAGTTCAGCAGATTGCTGGCACGGATCTCGTTGGGGATGGATGCGGTCTTGAGCGGAATGCCTTGCGCCGCGCACAGGGTGGTCGCGGTAATCAGCGACTGACGATAGGAAAACCGCAGCATGGCCTCGAAGCTGCGCGTCATCACGGCGGGCAGGTTCGGGGCGACAGGGCGTGGCTGCGGGTCCAGCATGGTGTTGACGATCACATGCACCCGCCCGCCCTTCAGCCGCCTGCCCAGCTTGTTCCAGCGCAACAGGCCGTCAGGCATAATGAAGAGCGGAGCCGAGACACCGCCATCGACATGCATTTCCTCAAAGGTGCAGCCGTCATATTCGGTGGTGATCCGGTGCGGACTGAAGATGCCCGGCAGGCTGGCCGAGGCCACCAGCACCTCACGGAACAGGTTCAGCGCCTTGTCGCCACCATGGCTGGCAATCGCGCCCATATCCCAGATGCAGCAGGCCTGATGGTCAAGGTCGGTGGTCGCCACCAACAGGCGTCGCCCGCGGGCATGCTGTTCGGCAATGGCTGCGATCAGGTCGGCATCGACAAAGGGTTCGATGAGGCTGTGAAGGGCATCCGATTTCAGCAAGCCGCCGCTGAACATCGGGGCCAGACGACGCGGGCTTAGCAACTGCCGTGCATGGCCGCCGGTGTAGGCGTCCTTCAGCTTGGCATCCCATTGCGGACCCAGAAAGGCGAGTGGGGCGATCAAGGCTCCGGTACTGACGCCGGTGACCAATGCGAACTCCGGTCGTGTGCCGGTTTCGGTCCAGCCGGTCATAGCTCCTGCGCCATAGGCCCCGCCTGCCGCGCCGCCGGACAGGGCCAGAATGTCGAACCGCCCCGACGTCCAGCCCGAGCGGGGCAGGGAAAGTCTGTCCGCAGCCGTCGCCAGCGAGGCTTCCGCCGCCGATACCGTCAGCCGGATGTCCTTGAACCCCTTCACCTCGGCATGGGCAACAGGGGCGCAGGGCAGGCGACGCCCGCGACGCGCACGAGCAGGCTGGGAAGGCTGCGGCAAATCACTCATGCCGACAGCCTTGCCCAGCCGTCCCGCGCTTAGCAAGTGCGCTTAATAACCGCGTGCGGTGGCCAGACGGTTCAGGTGATAGTGGCTGTCCCCAAGCGTCTCGTTCAGCACGCGGACCCGTTTCATGAACAGGCCGATGTCGAACTCGTCCGTCATGCCGACGCCCCCGTGCATCTGTACGCCTTCCTGCACCGCCAGTTCGGCGACGCGGCCGGCCTTGGCCTTGGCGATGGAGGTGGAGAGGTCAGCACCCCCCTTGCCTTCGTCGACGGCCTGGAGCGCCCCCAGCGTCGCCGCCTTGGTCAGTTCCAGTTCGGTATACAGGTGGGCGGCGCGGTGCTGCAGGGCTTGAAACTCGCCGATCAGCTTGCCGAACTGCTGGCGGGTTTTCAGGTATTCAACGGTGATGTGGAAGGCTTGGTCGCCTGCGCCATTCAAACTGGCCGCCGTGACGGCGCGGCCCAGCGATAGCGCCTTGTCGAGCGCTGCCTGTCCGCCCCCGACCTCGCCCAGTAGGGCATCGGCATCGACCTCGACGTTGGACAGGGTGATGCGGGCGGCGTTGTGGGCATCGACCATGACGGTGCGCTCGACCTTTACGCCCACCGTCTTCGGGTTGATCAGAAACAGGCTGAGGCCGTCATCGCCTTGGGCGGCGACGATCAGGGAATCGGCGATATGGCCGTCCAGAACCATAGCCTTGGCCCCGTCCAGCTTGAAGCCGTTGCCGCTGCGCTCATAGCGGGTGGTGAACTTGTGCGGGGCGTGTTTGGGGCCCTCATCGACGGCTAGCGAGACGATGGCCTCGCCCGCAGCAATCTTGGATAGCCAGAACTGCTGATCAGTGTTGCCCACCTCCTTCAACACCGTGGCCGACAGGACCGACGAGCCGAGGAAGGGCGAGGGCGTAAGGGTGCGGCCAAGGCTTTCGGCGATCACGCCCGCCTCGACGGCTCCAAGGCCCGAGCCGCCATGTTCCTCGCCAATGATCACACCGGCAAAGCCCATCTCGCCAAAGGCCCGCCACAGATCGCGCGAGACGCCATCGGCATCACGGCTGTCGCGCAACTGGCGCAAGTGTTTGATAGGCGCGTTCTCGCTCAGGAAGCCGTGCACGGCATCTTTCAGCATCACCTGCTCTTCAGTCAGGATCAAAGGCATGGCTTAAGCTCCCGGCAGGTTCAGCAGGTGTTTGGCGATGATGTTGAGCTGGACCTCGGTGGTCCCGCCCTCGATGGAGTTGGCCTTGGTACGCAGCCAGTTGCGGGCGGTGTCGCCATCATGTGAACGCTCGCCCTCCCACTCCAGCGCGTCATAGCCCCCTGCTGACATAAGCAGTTCAAAACGGCGCTTGTTCAGTTCCGAGCCATAGTATTTCAACACGGACGCCAGCGCCGGATGCGCCTGTCCGGCCTTCATACGGTCCACGGCGCTGTCCATCGCCAGCCTGAAGGCCGCGCCGTCCAGCTCCCATTCGGCGATGCGGGCGCGCAGCATGGGGTCATCCAGATGGCCCTGCTCGTCGGTGCCGATGCTATCGCGGGCAACCTCGCCCAGAGGGCGGCCCATGCCTTCGCCCATAGCGCCGATCATGGTGCGCTCGTGCGCCAGCAGATATTTGGCGACGTCCCAGCCACGGTTCAGTTCGCCCACGAGATTGGCTTTCTCGACGCGCACATTGTCGAAGAAGGTCTCGCAGAAAGGCGACTTGCCGGAGATGAGGGTGATGGGGCGGGTGGAGACGCCCGGCGTTTCCATGTCGAACAGCACAAAACTGATGCCGCGATGTTTGTTCGTCGGGTCGGTGCGGACGAGGCAGAAGATCCAGTCGGCCTTGTCAGCGTAGGAGGTCCAAATCTTCTGGCCGTTGACGATCCAGTGGTCGCCCCCATTATCTGGAGAAGGATCCTCGGCACGGGTTTGCAGCGAGGCGAGGTCGGAGCCCGAGCCCGGCTCGGAATAGCCCTGGCACCAGCGGATTTCGCCGCGCACAATCTGCGGCAGGAAATGCTTCTTCTGCTCTTCGGTGCCGAACGCCAGAAGCGCAGGGCCGAGCATCCAGATGCCGAAGCTGTTCAGCGCAGGCTGCGCCTTGATACGGCGCAGTTCGCTGGAGAGCACCTTGGCTTCGGCGCGCGACAGGCCGCCACCGCCGTATTCGGCCGGCCATTCCGGCGCGGTCCAGCCGCGCGATCCCATCCGCTCCATCCAGAGCTTGTGGGCGGGCGTCTTGAAGGTGGCCTTGCGGCCACCCCAAATCATATCGTTTTCGGATTCAATCGGCCCGCGCACTTCGGGCGGACAGTTTTCTTCCAGCCAGCTCCGCACCTCGGCGCGGAACGCTTCCAGATCGCTCATCGTGGTCGTTTCCCCTTGTTGGCGGCCTCTGGCGGGCCACCTTCGGGAACGACGTTATCACATGCGTTTCGATTGGCTACTGTCTAGGACGGCGTCCGTCGATCACCCCTTCGTGGGCAGGAAGGGCGAGAAGGTGATGACGGTATAGGTGTCGCGGATATTAGGACGGGTCTGGACCTGTTTGGTCACGAAGGTGCCGATGTCCATGTCCTTGGGCAGGTGGAATTTGGCCAGCAGATCATGATCACCCGAGATCGAATAAACCTCGCTGATGTGCTGAACGTTATCGACTAGATCGGCCGCTACATCATTGGCGAAGCCCAGCTCGCATTTGATGAAGACGAAGATGGCGGTCATCATGGTGGCAACACTCCTGAATGCTCCGCATGCCATAACGCGGGCGAGGGTAGGGGCCAAGAAAAAGGGCGCTGCGGTTACCCGCAACGCCCTTAAATCTTTAACCCGAGGCCGGTTTTACTTGGCGGCCAGCTTGGCTTGGTGTGCAGCCTGACCGGCAACGATCAGGTCAGCAGCTTCCTGAGCCGAGCCCCAACGGTCGATCTTCACGAACTTGCCTTTTTCGAGGTCTTTGTAGCGGGTGAAGAAGTGCTCGATCTGCTGCAGCTGGATTTCCGGCAGTTGTTCGTACGAGGTGACGTCCTTGTAGAACGGGGTCATCTTATCGACCGGCACGCACAGGATCTTTTCGTCGCGGCCAGCTTCGTCGGTCATGATCAGCACGCCGATCGGACGCGAGCGCAGAACGCTGCCAGCGACAACCGGATACGGACTCAGCACCAGCACGTCGCACGGGTCGCCATCGTCCGACAGGGTGTGCGGGATGAAGCCGTAGTTGGCCGGATAGACCATCGGGGTCGACAGGAAGCGGTCGACGTACAGAGCGCCCGATTCCTTATCCATCTCGTACTTGACCGGCGAGCCGCTGGCCGGGATTTCGATGATGGCGTTGACGTCCCACGGAGCGTCCTTACCGACCGGAATGGCGTCGATGTTCATGTTCGTGCTCTATTGCAGATGCGAAAGAAGTTGGCGGGCGTGATAAGCTTTGCGACGCCTTGGGGCAAGCGTCGGTTGGATTAAGTCGACGATGGTCCGGATGCCATAGCGGGTTTGAAGAATATGCAGTTGCTGGACTGGATTGCACTGATTGTCTTTTTGCTGGTGTGGATCGGCTATGATCCCCTGCTGAAAGTGATCGCCCGTCACGCGGGATCGCTAAACTCGGACATGCTGGTGGTGCGCGATGCGTGGATGCGCGCCATGACCGTGCGCCAGCTCCGGCTGGTGGACAGCCAGTTGATGGGCCACACCATGTCCTCGGCATCCTTCTTTGCCTCGACGAACCTGATCCTTATCGCCGCAGTGGCAGGGGTGTTGTTCGGGGGAGAAAGCGCGATACGCGGCATTATGGCCGTCAGTGCCGACGCGGCACCTGTACGTTTGCTGGAAGGCAAGCTGGCGCTGGTTCTTCTGACGCTCGCGCGCGGATTGCTCGATTTCGTCTGGGCCCTGCGACAGCTCAACTACACTGTCGCCCTGATCGGTGCCGCCCCGGAAATCGGTGACGAGGTTGATCGCGATGCGTTTGGCGTGACGGTGGGCAAGGTTCTCAATCCTGCGCTCGCGTCCTTCAATCGCGGGGTGCGCGGCTATTATTTCGCCTTAGCAGGTGCAGCGTGGTTGTTTGGTTCGGTCTGGCTGCTGCTCAGCGTCGTATCGGTGATGGCCTTGCTACTGTGGCGTCAGTCCGCCTCGCCCGCCGCACAGGCTGTGCGTGCCGCCAGACGTATGCTGGAAAATAAATAGCACCGATATATTGCGACCTTAGTCGCACGATTCATGCTGCAACGAGCATCGAGGCCCGCGGTTTCGGCATTTTGTGACAACTTCCGAAACACGCCGTGAAAGAAGGTCGCGAATCCGTGGTTGATATTTTGTGCGCTGCAACCTAAGTTGAGGTCTGACGCTTTTGAGCGTCTCGCCCTTCCTGGGCGTTTCCTCCCTATAGACTTTTATAGCCGCGCCGGTTTGGCGCGGCTTTTTTTTATCTGCGCACGCCTGTGTCGGCTTCGGCCATGGCGCAGAACTGTGCGATGACCCGTCTCAAAGCGGTTTCGCAGCGCTTCCAACCTGCCGCAGGAGTGTGTGAGCCCTCGTCCCAATACAGACGCCGGTTCACTTCGATCTGCACTGCGTGAAAACCATCCTCGGGCTGGCCCCAGAGCTGGGTCGCATAGCCGCCGGCATAGGGGCGGTTCAGACCCACGCGCCACCCCTGCGCTTCGAACAGAGCACGCAGGCTACGGGTCCACACCGAATCGCAACTTGAGCCATGACGGTCCCCGAGCACGATGTCCGGCCCGTTCGGACCTGTGGCGCGCCTGGGCATGGAATGCCAGTCGATCAACACAGCCCGACCGGCCTCTTTGCGCGCGTCGTGCATCAACCGGGTCAGTTGTCGATGATAGGGGCGATGAACCTTGTCCAGTCGCGCCTCGGCCTCCGCCAGGGTGAGCCGCCGTTGATACAGCGGCTCGCCATCGCCGCTGACCCGGTGCAACACGCCATAGCCCGCAATGGTTTTCGGGGTCGGTTGATCAAAGGGACAGTCGGCAATCAGCGCCGGATCAAGGTCGGTCTCGGCGCGATTCAGGTCGACATAGGCCCGCCCATAGCGCGCCAGCAATAGCGTGGCCCCTGCCGACATACCGCTAGCGATCAAACGATCCATTGCGGCGTCCTCGACCGACCGCAAGCGTGTCTCGTCGAGATCGGAGTGCATGTCTTCAGGATAGATTGACCCCGAATGCGGAGAGCAAAACACTAGACCGGTCACGCGATCCGTCGCGGGACGATGCACCTCGAAGGCATCACTGTCCCTTTGCAGGCCAGACGGAGTGAGGGAGGCGGCGTCCATACCTTCCTGTCTTAGAGCAATTCGATTTACGCGTCCTGAATGGTCGTAATTCGCGCGGTGGTGGCCTGACCTTCATTGCTGGTTTACACGTCGATGTTAGCTGAACTGCAACGACGACATCACCTCAGAGATTCTAATGGCGCGTATTCTTCTGGCCGAAGATGATTCCTCCCTTCGCGGTTTCCTGAAACGCGCATTGGAGCGGGCCGGGCATGACGTCATCGATTGCGAGAACGGCGACGACGCCATCGATGCGCTCGAAGTCCATCCATTTGATCTGCTGCTAACCGACATTGTTATGCCGGGCGCGGACGGCATCGAAGTGGCCCGCAATGCGAGTGCGCGCGATCCCGGAATGAAGATCATGTTCATTTCGGGATTTGCAGCCGTAGCCCTTACGGCGGCGCAGGCTTCGCCCCAAGCCAAGGTTCTGGCCAAGCCTGTGCATTTGAAGGACCTGGTCGACGAGGTCGATCGTATGATTGCAGCGTAATCTCAAAAATATCGGAAAAGGTTGAAAAAACCTCTTGCCGATTCCGTAAATCCGCGGCTATACGACGGGCCTTCCCGCCCACCAAGGCAACTTGGACGGGCCGCAGAACAGGCGGACGCGTAGCTCAGCGGGAGAGCACTACGTTGACATCGTAGGGGTCACAGGTTCAATC
>NZ_JSYD01000032.1:0-31095 GCF_054824005.1 Brevundimonas sp. GN22
CGTAAGCGGCAGACCACCACCCACGGCAGCACGACGCACCACATCGGGGCGTGCACGGGCTAGCTCTGCGGCGGCCACCATTTCGGTCGCCACATAGCTGGCACCCAAGCGCGAGGCGAGCACACGAAACGGCAGATCGGTGATCCCCGTCATCGGTGCCATCAGCACTTTTCCGGGGATTTGAACGTCCCCGATTTGCAATCCTGAACTCATGCCGCCCTTAGCGCCGAAACAATGCCCCCTCGTCAACCATGAAACTGGCGCTTAGAAGGCGATCCATGACCTTCTCTGCGATTATCGTCGCCGCCGGATCGGGTTCTCGCGCAGGCGGGGACAAGCAATGGCGCACTGTCGGCGGCAAGCCGCTCATCCGCTGGTCGGCAGAGGCCCTGCTGGATGCAGGCGCATCACCGCTGGTGATCGTGCTGGCCGACGGTGCCGAGGATCGCGCCCGCGAGGCGCTGGATGGCTTGTCCGGTTGGGTGTCGGTGACGGGCGGAGCCACGCGTGCTGATTCCGTCCAGGCAGGCCTTGCTGCGCTCGACGATGATCGCCCCGTGATGATCCACGACGCCGCCCGCCCTTTCCTGAAAGCCCACACCATTCACGCCCTGCTGGACGCCCTGTCCGACGCCGAGGGCGCATTGCCTGCCCTGCCCGTCGCCGACAGCCTTCGTCGCGGTGACGCCGAAAAGCTGATGGGCGCAGTTGTGGACCGCGACAACCTGTACCGCGCGCAGACGCCCCAAGCCTTCCGCCCCTCCACAATCCGCGCCGCCTATGCGGCATGGACCAGGCCGGATGCCCCCACCGACGAGGCGTCTGTCGTTCAGGCCCACGGTGGCCGCGTGCGTCTGGTGGCCGGAGAGGCCGACCTGTTCAAACTGACCTACCCCGAGGACTTCGCCATGGCTGAACGCCTGATCCCTGACACCGCACGTCGCGTTACCCGCGTCGGCATGGGCTATGACGTTCACCGCTGGGTCGAGGGCGATGGCTCGGGCACATGGCTGTGCGGTGTCCAAGTCCCCCACACTCACACTCTGCTGGGTCACTCAGACGCCGACGCCGGTCTGCACGCCCTGACCGACGCCATTCTGGGCGCTATCGCCGAGGGCGACATCGGCGACCACTTCCCGCCGACGGACGACCGCTGGAAAGGCGCATCGTCCGATGCCTTCCTCGCCCACGCCTATGAACTGGCCAAGGCCAAGGGCGGCGCGATCATCAACGTGGACGTGACGCTGATCGCGGAGCGCCCCAAGATCAACCCCCACCGCGCCGCCATGCGTCAGCGGATTGCCGACATTCTGGGTCTGGATCTGGGTGCCGTCAGCGTAAAGGCCACCACCACCGAAGGCCTCGGTTTTACGGGCCGAAATGAAGGTCTGGCCGCCCAAGCGGTCTGCTCTATCGAAATGCCGGCTTAAGCCGCAGCGTCCGACCGCTTGGAATCCGCAACGGCCCGTTCCAGCAACTGGATCGGGCCTTCGCCCTCGGTAATTTCAGCCACGCCGATATCGAAATCAAAGACAAACGGCGAGCGATCTTCACCGGCCTCGAAGGCCGTGCAGGCGATCACAGCCGCGATCCGTTCTGCGGCAGCCCGTGCCGCGCGTGCAGACGTCGCCGGCATCATAATCGCGAAGCTGTCCGGCGACAGCGAGGCTGCGGTGTCCTCCACCCTCACCAAACGCGAGATCATAGCCCCCACCTGCGGCAAGGCCCGATCGACCCAACCTCCACGGTTAATGGCTGAAAGCGCATCGGACTTGGCAACACGCAATACGCATAGCGACAAGCTACGGCGGCGCTTTACGCTGGCGGCATAAACCCGGCGCAAATGCGAGGCGAACGGCTCTGCCAGAAACAGCCCCGTCACCCCGTCCGTCAGATGGGACACCCGCACACTATCCAGCGCGCGGCGGATGGAAACACGGCGGCGATAGTTGTGCGCCATCGCCATGACCCGCTCGGCCGTGTCGGCTTCGCCCACATGGGTCTCCACCACATCTGCAAAGCCACGCAGATAAAGGTCGTTCAGGTTCACATCGTCGCCGGGCTTCAGATAAAGCACCAGCGGGATATGATACAGGCGCGTGTTTCGCTTCATGCCCGAGGCGATAGACATGGCCACCGACCGGTTCTCTCCACCCCACAGCAGCGCCGCATCGAATGACCGTTCGTGCAGATAATCAAAAGCCGTATAGGGCGTGGGTGCGGCCACAACCTCGACACCCGCCGCATTAAGGCTGTTGCTTAAGGCGAGGAAACGCTCGTCGGGAGCACCGATTGCCAGGACCGTCACAGGCTGGTGGTCGTCCTCGACACGACGCAAAGTCGCATCGTGCTCGGCAAACGTCTGGCACCGCAGCAGGAACTCTTCTTCGGCAACCGCCGCGCGCATCAGGTGCTCAAGGCGAACCAGCGCCTGCGTCGGATGCGGCATCTCGCTCATTCTCAGGTCTATGCCGTGAATCTCGGCCTGCCCGACGCCCATAACTGGCAAATGGCGGTCAGGCATGACGCTGCGGATTCTGTCGATCCCTACAACAATGGCCGGATCATCCAGATCAACCACCGCGACATCGAAGGGATAGGTCTCCAGAGCCATGACGGCCTGTTCGATGTCTGCAACCCACAAGGTGTTGCAACCCGATTCGTCCAGTCCTGCCTGCAATGGAGCGAAACGCGCAAGCCGTGATGCCACCAGCATAACTCGTACAGAGATATCGGTGAGTTTATCGGCCTGCATACGTAACGATCCAACTGCGATGGGTTTCGGCGAGTCGCTAAGCGCCAGCCCTGTCCCGTCCCGATACGCGACCTTAGACTAAAATATGGCTAAGCTGGGCTATAAAATGGAGGTCTACGGACGGCTATCTTTCCCTCACGAGCGAAAGTCTTTAAATCGGCCTGATGCTGCATAACGACATCGCGACGTCCTCCGCGCAGGTTTCCTCTCGCACCAACGGTATTGCCAAGCTGATCAGCCAGTTCTCGCTGTTCGCTATCGCAAGACTGTGCGCGCGTGCCTTTGGCCGTGCGTGGGGCCGTGACGTAATGCTCTATACAGGCGGTGTGACGTTCTTTGCCCTGCTGGCAATGTTTCCGGCTATCGCCATCCTGATCGGCTTCTACAAGGCCGTGCTGTCCATCGGGAATGTCAGCGAACAAGTGGCCGCGATGGCCGAAACGGTTCCTGCAGCCGCGCGGACGCTGTTCTTGGCAGAAGTCGAACGTCTGTCCGCCGGATCATTCCGCGCGGTTTCCACTCAAAGCGCGATTGCTCTGGCAATCGGCGGTTATGCCGCGCACCGTGGTTTCAAGGCACTGTTGGCCGGCCTTAACCTGATCCACGACGAGAAGGAGCCGCACGGCTTTTTCAAGTTCAACATGCTGGCTTTCCTGGTAGCCTTGGCTGCATTCTTCCTGTTCACGGTGGTGTCGGGCACCATCGTGACCTGGCGTCTGATCGAGCATGCCTACGCGACCGAACCGGTCAGCCGTATGATGATGCCCTTCGACAGCCTCTGGACGGCTGCCGGCCTGTGGCTGGGCCTGACGATGCTGTACCGCTATGCCATGAGCCACCGCACCCCCGTTATGTGGCCCGCAGCCATCATCGGCGGTCTGGTTGCAACGGCGATGTCCGGCCTGTTCTCGTGGCTGTGCGCCATCTATGTGGAGCAGATCGTCCATCTGGGCGCGACCTATGGCTCTGTGGGTGCCGTAGTCGTCCTGCTGATCTGGCTGTCGTGGAACGTCAACGCGATCTTCTACGGCGGTGCATTGGCCACCGAGCTGGAACTGGCATTCCGGCCTGAGCCCGAAGTAGCCGAGGCCGAGCCTGACGACGGCCGCGTGATCAATCTGGACGCCCGCCGCCAGTCTCGATCGTAAGACGAAGCACGCCTTCTTCTTCTAAAATATCGATCACCCGCCCGCCCGTTTCCTGCATCAGGAAAGGCACGTCGATACGCGCCATTGGGTCGGTCGCCAGCAGTTCCATCACCTGCCCAGCGGGCGCATGCTCCATGGCCTTGCGCAGCTTCAGGCTGGGCACGGGACATTTGTGACCCCGTGCGTCGATAACGACCGGAGCCATCAGGCGTTCAGAGCTTGTGACAGCAGTTCAAGAGCCTGAACCAAGGCCGCTTCGCGTACCTTCTCGCGGCCCAGATCGCCGAACTGGCGCTCGATGTGCAGAACACGCCCGTCCGCGCGGGCAGCCGCAAAATGCACCAGCCCCACGGGCTTCTCGACCGACCCGCCGCCGGGACCCGCAATACCAGTGATCGCGACAGCCACCGAAGCGTCGGAATGCTCGACAGCACCGGAAGCCATGGCGCGGGCCGTCTCTTCGGAGACTGCTCCGTGGTCGGCCAGCGTCTGCTCGGGAACGCCCAGCATCTGCATTTTTGCGCGATTGGAATAGGTGACAAAGCCCCGGTCCACCACACTGGAAGACCCTGCGATCTCTGTCAGCGCAGCCGCCACCAGACCGCCGGTGCAGCTTTCAGCCGTGGCGACCATGACGCCTGCGTCTCCCGACTTGGTCAGAACTGCCTGCGCCAAATCCACAACCGTTTCGGAAAACATTGCTATCACCTTTTTTGAAGCATTAAACTTAGCGCCGGGATGAATGCCCCGCCGGGTATTCAAGGGGACGCACAGTGACCGACAGCAGCCTGGAATCCGGTAAGCGTAAAAGTCAGTCGATTCAGTTTTTAACACCGGCGCTTTTTGCCGTCGCCATCTTTACCTCGGCCAGTCTGGTTTTTGTCGTCCAGCCGATGGTGACCAAGATGGCCCTACCATTGCTCGGCGGCTCGCCTGCGGTCTGGAACACTGCGATGGTGTTCTTCCAGACAGCGCTGCTGGCAGGCTATCTCTACGCTCACCTTCTACAGCGCATCCCTACCTTGAGGATGCAGGCTCTTGTGCATATCGGCCTGCTTTTGGTCGCGGCACTATTCCTGCCTTTGCAGGTGCGTGGCCTGTGGGGGGATCCCGATCCATCTGCGCCGGTGCTGTGGCTGTTGGGTACGCTGGTTATTTCTATCGGTGCCCCCTTTGCCATACTGTCAGCGACGGCTCCGCTGCTGCAGGCGTGGTTCGCCAAGGTTCAGGCCGGAAAGCCGGGCGGGCAGAACCCTTATGTGCTGTATGCGGCCTCCAATCTGGGCAGCTTCCTCGCCCTTCTATCCTATCCGGTGCTGATCGAGCCGCTGGCCCCTCTGTCCAGCCAACGCATCACATGGGGCATTGGATACGGCATATTCGTCGTGCTGATCCTGCTGCTGTTGGCCCGCATGTGGGGAGCCAGAAACAGCGCAGGCGAAAGCGCGACTGTCGCTCCGCGTAGTGAATCCATCCCGTGGAGCCGCAAGCTGGTGTTGATCGCGCTGGCAGCGGCACCGTCCAGTCTGATGCTGGGCGTCACCACCCACATCACGACGGACGTGGCGTCCGCGCCGTTCCTGTGGGTCATACCGCTGGCGCTCTTTCTGCTGACGTTCGTCATCGCCTTTCAGAACAGGCCGCTGATCCCCCTGCCCGTCACGCTTTTGGTGCAGGCGGCGATGATCATCGCGATTGTTATTACCCTGAAGCTGTCAGGCACAGACTGGCTGTTCCAGTTCTGCCTGCATCTGGGGGCCTTCTTCTTCACCACACTGATGTGCCACCAGCAGATGGCGGCTCGCCGTCCTGCGCCGGACCGTCTGACAGAGTTCTATCTGCTGATGTCCATCGGCGGCGTGGCCGGGGGCGCTTTCACGGCCCTGTTGGCCCCCGTCATCTTCAAGACTGTGTTGGAATATCCGATCGTCTTGCTGCTGGCGTTGCTTGCCCGCAGCAACGATCCGTCACCTTATACCCGACGCGACACGGCCATGTTCTTCACCAGTCTCGTCGTGGCTGTCCTGCTGCCCATCAGCTTCCATCTGCTGCGCTTCCTGCCCGATCTGGTGACCACGCTGGGGCAGACCGGCCTTCGCCGCGCCATGGTTATCGCCCTGCTGATCTCCGGCATATGTGCGTTCCTTGTGCGCAACCGCGTGCTGCCGTTCCTTGCCCTAATGACGGTGGGCTTGATGGCCAGCTTCCTTGTCAGCGGCGGCAAGGAGTCTCTGGTTACCGACCGGAGCTTCTTCGGCATCCTTCGAGTGGCAACGTCGTTCGAGAGGGACCTCGGCGGTAACGTCCACACCATGATGCACGGCACCACCCTGCACGGTGCGCAGATCCAGCATCCCGATGGCACCTGTATTCCAACGCTTTACTATGCGCGTACAACCCCGCTGGGTCAGTCGATAACCATTAGACAGTCCGCCAAGCCTGCCCTGAACGTGGGCCTCGTCGGTCAGGGTACGGGCACCATGCTTAGCTATATGCGCCCGACCGACACCTTCACCTATTTCGAGATCGATCCCATGGTGGACCGCATCTCCCGCGACCCGCGCTACTTCTCCTATTTCAAGAACTGCGCGACGAACGACGTCAGGACGGTCTATGGCGACGCGCGACTGACGCTGAAGAAAGAGCCCGCCCATAGCTTTGACTATCTGCTGATCGACGCCTTCTCGTCCGACGCAATCCCCACACACCTCCTGACCAAGGAAGCCATCTCGGGATATGCCGACATGCTGACGCAGGACGGGGTGCTGGTGCTGCACTTGTCCAACCGCCATTTGGACATCACCCGCCCCGCCATGGCCGCTGCCGAGGCAGCTGGCTTGTCCTACCTGCATCAAGGCTACAGTCGCCCTCGGGAAGGACACGACATGATCGACGCGACAACCGAAGCGCTGATCATCGCCCGCACTCCAGAGGCCCTCGACGCCTTCAAGAAGGACGGTCGCTGGTCCGAATGGACCCCAGGCGGGGTGAAGCCCTGGACCGACGACTACGTCGATCTATTCAGCGCCATGGTCCGAGACATGCGCAAAGGTTGATGGAGTGGCGCGGGCTATCGATCAGCCCGCGCTGGCTACCCGCGCCAGATCGGTAGTGATGCGCTCGGCGACCTTCAGGCGATCTTCCGCCGTCGGCCATTCGCCCTTCACAACGATCTTCTGATCGGGCCTGATCTTCCACGTCAGGTGGTTCTTCTGGATCAGTCCGACCAAGCCCATAGGGTTCGGGAAGACGTTGTTGCGCAGCGTCAAAACCGCCCCCTTGGGCCCGACATCGATCTTCTCGATGCAAGCCTGACGGCAGTTGGCCTTGATCCCCACGATACGAAGAAGTTGCTGCGCCTCTTCCGGCAACGGACCGAAGCGGTCGATCAGTTCGGCGGCCATCGCCTCACGATCTTCCATCCGCTCGGCGTCCGATAGACGACGATACAGGCTCAGGCGCAAGTTCAGGTCCGGAATGTAAGTCTCTGGAATCAGGACAGAAGCACCGACGTTGATAGACGGAGACCAGCCACGGTCGGCGACCTGTTCACCCGCTTCTCGCAGTTCGGCCACGGCATCTTCCAGCATCTGCTGATACAGCTCGACACCCACTTCGCGGATGTGACCCGACTGTTCGTCGCCCAGCAGATTGCCGCCGCCCCGCTGATCCAGATCGTGGCTGGCCAACTGGAAGCCGGCTCCCAGATTGTCCAACGATTGCAGCACCTGCAGACGGCGCTCCGACGACAGGCTCAACGGCTTCTTTGGATCAGTCGTCAGATACGCAAAGGCGCGGGCTTTCGAGCGGCCGATGCGACCACGAATTTGATGCAGCTGCGCCAGACCGAACATGTCCGCACGGTGTACGACCAGAGTGTTGGCCGTCGGAATATCTATACCGCTCTCGACGATGGTGGTCGAAACCAGCACGTCATACTCCCCGTCGTAGAAGGCGCTCATCACCTCCTCCAACTGGGTCGGGCTCATCTGGCCGTGGCCAACCACGAATTTGATCTCGGGCACCTGCTCACGCAGGAATTTCTCGATGTCCGGCAGGTCCTTCAGGCGCGGCGCGACGTAATAGGCCTGACCGCCGCGATATTTCTCGCGCAGCAGGGCTTCGCGGATCAGCACAGGATCCCACGGCGTCACATAGGTTCGCACAGCAAGACGGTCGACCGGCGGGGTGGCGATGATGGACATCTCGCGGATGCCCGACAGCGCCATTTGCAGGGTGCGCGGGATCGGTGTCGCCGTCAGCGTCAGCAGGTGAACATCGGCCCGCAGGGACTTCAGCTTCTCCTTGTGCTTGACGCCAAAGTGCTGCTCTTCGTCCACGATGACGAGGCCAAGGTTCTTGAACCCGACCTGCTCGGCCAGCACAGCGTGGGTACCAACCACGATCTCGACCGTGCCGTCTTTCAGGCCGGCGCGCGTTTCATTCGCCTGTTTAGCCGTGACCATGCGCGACAGATGGCGCACCGTGACGGGCCAGCCCGCAAAACGCTCGGAGAAGGTCTTGAAGTGCTGACGGGCCAAAAGGGTCGTCGGGCAAACAATCGCCACCTGCTGGCCGCTCATGGCCACAACGAAAGCCGCCCGCAACGCCACCTCGGTCTTGCCAAAGCCGACGTCGCCACAGATCAGGCGGTCCATCGGCGTACCCTTGCCGAGGTCCTCGAGCACATCGCCGATGGCGTTCAGCTGGTCGTCGGTTTCCTCATAGGGGAAGCGGGCACAGAACTCGTCGAACAGGCCAGAAGGCGGGGTGATCGCATCCCCCACCTTGAGCGCGCGTTTGGCCGCCAGAGCAATCAGCCCCTCGGCCATGGCCTTCAGACGCTCTTTCGCCTTCGCCTTGCGCGCCTGCCAACCGGCACCGCCAAGACGGTCCAGCTGCACGCCCTCGGCGTCGGTGCCGTAGCGGGTCAGAAGGTCAATGTTTTCAACGGGTAGATAAAGTTTGCTCTCACCCGCATACAAGAGTTCAAGACAGTCGTGCGGCGCGTCCTGAATGCTCAGGGTCCGCAGTCCCTCATAACGACCGATGCCGTGATCAAGGTGAACCACCAGATCGCCCGCCGTTAGCGCGGACGCCTCGGCGAGGAAGTTGGACGCACGGCGCTTGCGCTTGGGCCGCGCCAGACGATCGCCCAGAATGTCGCTTTCGGAAACAACCGCCAGCGTGTCGGTGACAAACCCGTGCTCAATCGGCAGCACGGCCCGCAGATAGATGCCCTCGGGGGCCGCCAGCACATCGTCCCAGTCGCGCACCTGAAGCACGTGCGACAGGCCGTGGTCGCCCAGCATGGCCGCCAGACGTTCCGCCGAGCCTTCCGACCACGAGGCGAACAGAACGCGCTTGCCCTCGCCCATCATGGTTTCGGCGTGTTTGGCCACGGCCGCGAACAGGTTCACGCTGTCTTGCGCACGTTCCGCCGAGAAGCTGCGCCCCAGCCGCCCACCGGCATCCTCGCCCGATCCGGTGGACAGCGGGTTCAGGCGTCGGACCGCACGGCCCGCCAGTGCGCCATTCCACGCCTCGGCATCAAGATACAGAAGCTGCGGAGCCACCGAACGATAGGCTTGCCCGCCCTTGGACTTGGCCGCCTCGCGTCGCGCCTCATAGGCATCTTCCGTTAGATTCCAGCGCTCTACACGTGCTTCCTCTGCCAGATGATCAAGAAAAACGGGAGCGTCGTCGGGGAAGTACTCGAAAAGCGTGTCGAGGTGGTCGTAGAACAGCGGCAACCAATGCTCGACTCCCTGACGCCGCGCGCCCTCGCTGACGGCGGCATACATCGGCTCGTCGCCCGGTGCGCCGAACAGGTTCAGATAGCCTGTGCGGAAACGCGAAATGGTGTCGCGATCGATCAGGATTTCCGACACGGGCGACAGCGAAATCGACTTCAACTGGCGCGTGGTGCGTTGGGTCTCGGGATCGAAGGCGCGGATCGACTCCAACTCGGTGCCGAACATGTCTAGACGGACCGGCTCGTCGAAACCGGGGGGAAAGACATCCACCACCCCGCCACGGATCGCATACTCGCCGCGCTCGTGAACCGTAGAAGCGCGACGGTAGCCGTTCGCCGTTACATAGGCTTCCAGCGCGCCGGTATCGAGGTCCTGCCCCACCTTGGCGTCAAAGCCGCCAACGGTCACCGCATGGCGCGGCGGCACCCGCTGCGCCGCCGCCGCGACCGTCGCCACCACCAGCAGGGGCGTCGGATCATTCGGGTCGCGGGTGGCCAGCCGCGTCAGGGTCGCCATCCGCTGGGCCGAGATCGAAGCCGTCGGGCTTAGACGGTCATAAGGCAGACAGTCCCACGAAGGATATTCAAGGACTTCAATATCTTTTGCGTAGAAGTTGAAGGCTTGAATAAAATTGCCGGACCGTTGGAAATCGCGAGCGACCATCAGGGCCGCACCACCCGCCGCCTTTATTTTCTCGGCAACGATCAGGGCATCCAGCCCCTCGGGCGCACCACCGAGGGTGGCGTCGATACGCTCCAGTCCGGCCTTCACCATTAACCGATACCCTTGAACACTTCAGCCGAAACGTGGGCGCGCATGAAGGCGCGGATCTTGTCCATCACCGGACCTTGATGCTCGGGCGGAGTTGGATCGCGTTCGATGATCCAGCCGTACAGATACTGGTCCTCGACATCGAGCAGGTCCTCGAAGATCGCCAGTTCGGCATCGTCCAGCGTCGGGGCAATCTGGTCCGCAAACGGGCCCAGCACCATGTCGGCTTCACGGAAGCCACGGCGCCATGCGCGGTAAGCGATCCGGCCCAGACGCACATTGCGGTCCGTCTCGTGCTTTTCACTCTCGGGGCGGAAGGTCAGATCAGACACGCTTTATCCTTGCCAATGACGCGAACTAAAAGGTTGGCCTGTCAGATAGCCTTCCCGAGACCGCTTCGCCAGTTCTCTTGGTCAGGCTATGGTGATTGTGATGCGGCCAGAGATTCTCTTCCCCCTGTTTGCGGACGTCACGACCCTGAAGGGCGTGGGCCCGCGTATGGCACCCCTGATCCAGAAACTGGCAGGGCCGACCGTGCGCGACCTCGCCTTCTATCCGCCCAACGGCGTGATCCAGCGCCGCCGCGCCACGGCTGCCGACGCGGTCGAGGGCGAGATCGGCATTTTCAATGTCACCATTGAAAAGCTGATCATGCCGCACCGCCACGGTGCCCCGATCAAGGTCCGTGCCTTTGATGGTACGGGCTTTGTGCATCTGATCTGGTTTGCAGGATCGCCGCGCCATATCGAGGGGCTGGCCCCCGCGGGCTCGCAGAGGATCGTCACCGGCAAGGTAGAGCGGTTCAACAACGAGGTGCAGATTTCGCACCCCGACTACATCCTGCCGCCTGAAAAGGCCGACGAAATTCCTGTCGCCGAGCCGACCTATCCGGCGACGCAAGGCCTGACCTCGCGCCAGCTTCGCAAGCTGTGCATGGCCTCGGTCGCCTTGGCCCCCGCGCTGGAGGAATGGCAGGACGAGGCGTGGATCAAACAGCGCAAATGGCCGGATTGGCAAACGGCGCTGCAAACCGTTCATGGGCCCCAGAACGAAGCCGACCTGCTGCCCGATGCCCCTGCCCGTCAGCGTCTGGCCTATGACGAACTGCTGGCGCACCAGATGGCGCTGGCGCGTCGCAAGGCCACGCGTCAGGCGACGCCTGCGCCGGTCATCCGCGCGGGCGAGGCCTCGCACCGCCTGCTGGACGCCCTGCCCTTTAGACTGACGGGCGCACAGGCCCGCGCCATCGAGGAAATCCGCCACGACCTGAAGTCCGGCGAGCAAATGGCCCGCCTGCTGCAAGGCGATGTGGGCTCGGGCAAGACCGCTGTGGCCGCCGTGGTTCTGGCCGATGCGGCCTCCAGCGGCTTCCAGTCGGCCCTGATGGCCCCGACCGAAATCCTCGCGCGCCAGCACTATGAAAAGCTCGGTCCCATGCTGGCCGAGGCGGGCATCACGTCCATCCTGCTGACCGGACGCGACACGCCTGCCGTCAAACGCAAAAAGGCCGCCGCCATTGCTGCGGGCGAGGTTCAGGTCGCCATCGGCACCCACGCCCTGTTTCAGGATGCGGTGGAGTTCGACAACCTCGCTCTGGCCGTCATCGACGAACAGCACCGCTTTGGCGTCCGCCAACGCCAGCAGCTTCAGGACAAGGGCCGCAAGGGCGTCCACCTGCTGTCCATGTCGGCCACGCCCATCCCGCGCACGCTGGAACTGACGCAGTACGGCGAACTGGACGTCAGCCGCTTGAACGAAAAGCCACCGGGCCGCACGCCCGTCACGACCGCCGTCGTGCCGCTGGCCCGCATCAAGGAAGTGGCCCAGCGGCTGAAAGCGGCTGTGGAGGCAGGCGCGCAGGCCTATTGGATCTGCCCTCTGGTGGCCGAGTCCGAGGCTATCGACCTTGCCGCCGCCGAAGACCGCGCCGAAGCCCTGCGCAAATTCCTCGGCACCGAGGTCGGTTTGGCGCACGGACAGATGAACGGTGCCGAGCGCGAGGCGGTTATGAACCGCTTTGCCGCGGGCGAACTGCCGGTTCTGGTGGCGACGACCGTGGTCGAGGTCGGCGTGGATGTACCCAATGCCTCCATCATGGTGATCGAACACGCAGACCGCTTCGGTCTGGCGCAACTACACCAGCTTCGCGGCCGCGTCGGGCGCGGGGCCAAGGCGTCTTCGTGCATCCTGCTCTACGGCGCGGGCGAGAACGGCGAACTGGGTGAGATAGCCACCAAGCGTCTGGAAATCCTGCGCAACAGCGAGGACGGCTTCCTGATCGCCGAAGAGGACTTCCGACTGCGTGGCGGTGGTGATCCGCTGGGCCTGAAGCAGAGCGGCTTCCCCGCCTATCGTTTTGCCGACCCGATCAAGCACCGCCACCTGTTGTTGGCCGCCGCCGACGATGCGCGTCTGGTTCTGCACCGTGATCCCAGGCTGGAAAGCCCGCGCGGCAAGGCCATTCAGGTGCTGGAGAGCCTGTTCGACTGGCGCACGGATCGCGCCAGCATGGACTAAAGCCTCTGGGCCGCTTCCAGCTTGTCGATCATCCAGAACCGCGCCGGAGGAAGCGGCTTATTCATCGGATGAAAGACGTACTGCTCAAGGAAATGCCCCGTCAGGGTCAAACCGTCGCGCACGTCACCGTCGTCCAGTCCCGCCTGCGCCCCCAACAGGAACGGCGGCAGGGTCAATAATTTATTGGCATAGGGCTCGCCTGCCTTGCGACTGACAGCACGGCCCGTGCGCGGGCTGACCCAGACCAGATCATCAGTGTCGCCCGTTGAGGCGCAACGGCTGAGGTCCAAACCGAATCCCAGCGACTCCAGCAGCCCCATTTCATAGCGCACGAAAATTGCCGGCCAGATGTCGGCAATCCCGAAAGCCGACATCAAGGCGTCGAACGCATAGAAGGCCCCCGGAAAAGGCTCGCGCTCCGGCAAGGCTCCGCCCGCGACGGCGGCGGCGGCACTCAGTCCGGTCAGGGCCACCGGATCATCAAACAGGGAGGCAGGCCCCTCGCCCATCGGTTCCAGCCGGGCCGATCCCAACTGGTCCGACGTGCGCGACCGGAACTCGGCCAAGACCTTGGCCCCCGGTTGCAAAAACGGCTTGATCCGGCGCGACGCGCCGCCCGCCACATAGGCAGCGCGACGACCATGCTGTTCGGTCAGCAGTTCGACCACCATGCCGGTATCGCCGTGGGCGCGTGCCGACAGCACAAAGGCTTCGTCCTGAAATTCCAACTTATTTGGCTTTTATAACGGCGACGACTTCACGCGCCTTGTCATTGGGAACGATGAAGCTGAGCACATAATGCTCGATCTTCCAGCCATCCTCGCCCCGGATCAGCGTGCCTGAGCCCCGCACCAGACCATAGCTGTCGTTGCTGAGCACTTCGTCAAACGTCGCCACGCATTGGCATGCCACAGGTGCCAAACGTACTTCGCGCGTCTGTGGCATATAGGTCCAGCCGCGTCCTTGAGAGAAGTAAGGCTCGGCATAGGCGCGAAACTCCTCAACGTTCCATTGCTCGCTCTCGTCGGTGCCGACAAAGCGGCCCGTCAGCGTGAACAAGCCGAAATAGGTTTCGCCATCAGCCCGCGAGGCCGCCTGATGGAAGCGATCCAGCAAAGCGTCCGCGCCCGCAATATCGGGTCCGTCGGACGGGGATTGCAAAGCCGCAGCGATCATGAGCAAGGCGAGAATGTTCATGGTTTGGACACTACACCTTCATGACCAAGACGGAAACTGGATGCTTATTTGCCGAAGGTCACCGAGCATGGCTCTGCGGTTACGACCAAAGGCGCATTGGAATCGGGCACTTGCCACCTTTAAGCCATACACAGCGCTCTGAGTTAACGGGGGCGCATCTATAGGGTCGAGTATGTCTGTCATCCGTAATCAGGCGCTGAAATCCAAGGTTATGTCCGCCGAGGACGCCGCAGCGCTTATCCCCAACGGTGCCAATGTTGGCATGAGCGGTTTCACCGGTTCGGGCTATCCCAAGGCTGTTCCCTCCGCGCTCGCTACCCGCATGACAGAACTGCGCGAAGCCGGCGATCCGATGCGCATCAGCGTCTGGACCGGCGCATCGACCGGCCCTGAACTGGACGGCGAACTGGCTGCTGCCGACGGTATCGAATTCCGCCTGCCGTATAATTCCGACCCGATTGCCCGCGAGAAGATCAACTCGGGCAAGATGGAATACCTGGACATGCACTTGTCGCAGGTGGCTCCGGTTGCATGGCAGGGTTTCCTTGGCCCCCTGGACACCGCTCTGGTCGAGGTGGCTGGCATCACCGAAGACGGCGATCTGGTCCCGTCCTCGTCGGTCGGCAACAACAAGACGTGGCTGGACCGCGCCGAAAACATCATCCTCGAGGTCAACCGCTGGCAGAACCCGGCGCTCGAAGGCATGCACGACATCTATTACGGGACGGCCCTGCCGCCAAACCGCGTGCCGATCCCGCTGGTCAAAGCCGACCAATTGATTGGTCAGCCGACCTTCAAAGTCGACCCCGCCAAGATCAAGGCCATCGTCGAGACCGACGCACCGGACCGCAACCTGCCGTTCGCCGCACCAGACGACAACGCCCGCGCCATCGCCGGCCACCTGATCGAGTTCCTGAAGAACGAAGTGAAGCAAGGCCGCCTACCCGCTTCGCTGCTGCCGTTGCAGTCGGGCGTGGGTAACGTCGCCAATGCAGTGCTGGCAGGCCTCAACGACGGCCCGTTCGAGCGTATGGCCGCCTATACCGAAGTGCTGCAAGACGGCATGCTGGACATGCTGGACTCGGGCAAGCTGACGGTTGCCTCGGCGACTGCATTCTCCCTGTCGCCGGAAGCCGCTGCGGACCTCAACAGCCGCATGGAGCAGTTCCGTGGGCGCATCATCCTGCGACCGCAGGAAATCTCGAACCACCCTGAACTGATCCGCCGTCTGGGCTGTATTGCGATGAATGGCCTGATCGAGGCCGACATCTATGGCAACGTCAACTCGACGCAGGTTATGGGTTCGCGCATCCAGAACGGCATCGGTGGCTCGGGCGACTTTGCCCGCAACGCCTACATCTCGTGCTTCGTCACCCCGTCGACGGCCAAGGGTGGCAATATCTCGGCCATCGTGCCCATGGCGTCCAACGTCGACCACATCACGCAGGACGTGCAGGTCATCGTGACCGAGCAGGGTCTGGCCGATCTGCGCGGACTATCGCCGAAGCAGCGCGCCAAGGTGATCATCAACAACTGCGCCCACCCAATGTATCGCGACATGTTGCAGGACTATTACGATCGCGCCCTGACGTCGTCTTACGGCCTGCAATCGCCGCACATGCTGACTGAAGCCCTGTCGTGGCACCAACGTTTCATCGAGACCGGCAGCATGCTGCCCGCCTGAGGAAGTCCCCCACCCTCACGATGATAAAAAGGCCGGATGGTTCGCCCATCCGGCCTTTGTTGTTTTAGCGGGAAAGCGCCGTCGGAAACGGCTTGCCCAGCGCCTCGGCCATGCCCTGCTGGCTGATCAACAGCACCTGATCACGCAGGTGGTAGTTGTTCGAGAGAACGACCACCGTGATCTTGCGCGTCGGCTCATAGGTGACAAGATTGCGGAAACCCGACCACGAGCCCGTGTGGTAAATCTGGGGCTCACTGAATGAAGGCGAAACGCGCTCGCCTAGCGAGTTCATAAAGATGCCATAGCCGTAGGCTCGATGCGGACGCCCGCGTTCGCTCGGCGTATCGGCGGGCGAGTGGTC
The DNA here is from genome assembly GCF_054824005.1 of Brevundimonas sp. GN22. NCBI lineage: Bacteria > Pseudomonadati > Pseudomonadota > Alphaproteobacteria > Caulobacterales > Caulobacteraceae > Brevundimonas > Brevundimonas sp. GN22. The sequence continues at coordinate 16,190 of NZ_JSYD01000032.1, forward strand.
GCGGATCAGATCGGCATAGGACTCAGGCTTGAGGATCAGACCGTTGTGGAGCGCGAGGTTCCACATCAACAGGTCGTCCATGGTCGAATATAGGGCCCCTGCCCCCTGAACCACACTGACGTTGGCCAGAGGTTGCGGGGTTAGGCCCTGTGGAAACAGGCCGTAGCCCATCGCCAGATTGGGCGTGTTGGCATGGACATCAGAGCCGGTGTCCTTCATTCCCAGCGGGGCAAAGAACTCGCGCTCGATATAATCCTCGAACGACATCCCGCTGGCGCGCGAGACAATATAGGACGCGAGGTTGAAGCCGACGTTGTTGTAGCGAACCTTCTCGCCCGGCTGGAACTGGAGCCCGTAGCGCGAGGCATTGGCCAGAAGCTGTTCGGGCGTATGCGGCGTGACCCGCACATTTCCCCAATTGGCCTGTGCCATCAGATCGGGAATGCCCGAGGTGTGGCTGATGAGGTGGTGGATACGCACATCGGCCCAGCGGGGTGGGCACGGCTGGATCCAGTTGCACACGGGATCATTGACCGACAGCTTGCCCTCATCCTGAAGCTTCAGAATGGCAACGCCGGTGAACTGTTTCGATACAGAAGCCAGACGGAATCGCGTATCCAGTTCAAACGGTGTCTTCTGCTCGTAATTGGCCATGCCATAGGTCTGACGGAACAGTACCTTGTTGCCCTCGGCCACCAGAACCGCGCCTGTGAACTGCTTGTTCGCGGCCATACGGTCGAGCCGCTCTTTCAACTGTGGCAGTTGCTCGACGACGGCGAGTTCGGGCCGCTCCAGAAGCGGGTTGGCATCCGCCGAAACGTGCGTCGCCTCTGGGGTCTTGTCGGCGTGCAACCGGGCGAGAGTGATACCCCCGCCCAGCAGTGCCGCCGTGGCAATACCGATCAGCAACCAGGGCCGACGGCTTGCCTTTTGGGGGACTTGAAACACTGAACTCTTAAACGTCGAATTCGAGGCCGAACTGCGAGTACATGGCCTTGGTGTCCTGCCATTTCGGATCAACCTTGACCGTCACGAACAGGTGGATTTTGCGATCGAACAGCACTTCCAGTTCTTCACGCGACTTCTGGCCGATCCATTTCAGGGTCTGGCCGCCCTTGCCCAGAACGATCGGGCGCTGGCTTTCACGTTCGACATAGATGGTCTGCTCGATGCGGGCCGAACCGTCAGGACGATCTTCAAAGCTGGTCGTCTCGACAGCCGCCGAATAGGGCAGTTCTTCGTGGACGCGCAGATAGACCTTCTCGCGGGTGATTTCTGCCGCCAGAACGCGGGCCGGAACGTCCGCAGCCTGATCTTCAGGGTACAGCCACGGGCCTTGCGGCATGGCGGACGCGAGACGAGCTTTCAGGTCGTCCACGCCGTCGCCCGATTCCGCCGAGATCATGAAGACCTCCGAATAGGCACCCGTTTCGAAAAGTTTGTGCGACAGCGCCAGCAGGGTGTCGCGACGCATTCCGTCGATTTTGTTCAGCGCCAGAATAACCTTCTGGCCCATCTTGTTCAGGTTCTTGATGATCGTTTCGGTGTCTTCGGCCGACTTGCGGTCTGCCGGCGTGCCGTCACGGCTTTCGGCACCAAGGTGTGCCTGAGCGTCAACAAGGTGAACCACGACATCAGCGTCTTCGGCACCGGCCCACGCCGATGCGACCATGGCGCGGTCTAGGCGGCGGCGCGGGTTGAACACGCCAGGGGTGTCGACCAGAACGATCTGGGCAGCGTCGTGCATGGCAATGCCGCGCACGGGGAAGCGCGTGGTTTGAACCTTCTGGGTAACGATCGAAACCTTGGATCCCGTCAGCCGGTTTACCAGCGTGGACTTGCCAGCATTTGGCGCGCCAATGATGGCGGCAAAGCCTGCGCGCTGCTGTTCGGTCTGGACGGGGGTGTTTTCAGTCTCGGTCAAATTACGCCTTCACGTTTCATAAGTGCGACAGCAGCGGCCTTCTCGGCTTCCTGTCTTGAATGTCCTGTCGCCAGAGCCGGTTCATAGCCCTGAACGACAACCTCGACCTTGAAGGTCGGGGCATGGTCGGAGCCACTACGCTCCTTAATGGTATAGGTTGGCAAGGGGCGACCCTGTCCTTGCGCCCATTCCTGAAGCGCCGACTTGGGGTTCACGATTGCCGGTTCCGGCGGGGAAGCCAGTTCCTTCGCCCATGCGCGTTCGAAAACGCCCCGGGCGGCATCCAGACCGCCGTCGCGATAAACAGCCGCCAGAATAGCCTCTACAGCATCGGCTATAACTCCGGCCTTTCTGCGGCCACCCGTCTTTGTCTCGCCTGCGGACAGTCGCAGGGCCGGACCGACACCAAGCCCCTCGCCGACACGGGCGCAGGCGCTCTTGTCGACCAGCGAATGCAGGCGCGCGGAAAGCTTACCCTCATCGGCCTCGGGGAAGTCGCGCACCAGCATGTCCGCGACCAGCAGACCCAGCACGCGGTCACCGAGGAACTCGAGGCGTTCGTTATCGCCCGGCCCCGAGAAGGAGCCGTCGCTGACGCTGGAATGGGTCAACGCCCGCTCCAGCAGGTCGCGGTTGGAAAACTCATAGCCCAGATTGGCCATCAGCTTTTGAATCGCGACAGCCCTCTGGTTGATGTTGGGGGCCATTAGCTCAACTTTTGGAAGAAGCGGCTCGGACGCAGCTTGGAGAACCAGCTGACCGGATTGAACAGGCTCGCACCCGGCGACCACGACACCAGAATAACCTGCGCCTTACCGACGAGGTTCTCTTCCGGAACCATGCCAACGCCCATCGACATTTCAACGCGGCTGTCGATCGAGTTGTCGCGGTTGTCACCCATCATGAAGTAGTGGCCGGTCGGGACTTCGAAGACGGGCGTATTGTCCAGTTCGAAGTTTGGACCGAAGTCCTGCGTCATGAAGGTCTTGCCGCCTGGAATGGTTTCGCGGACCTTGGCCAGCGAACGGGTGCCGAACAGGTCGTTCATCTCGGCCTGGGTGACCACGACGTCGTCAACAGGCTGGTCATTGATGAACAGCTTGCCGCCACGCATCTGCACCTTGTCACCCGGAAGGCCGATCACGCGCTTGATGTAGTCAACCTTGGTGTCACGCGGCAGCTTGAACACGGCGATGTCGCCACGCGCCGGAGCCTTGCCAAAGACACGACCCTCAAACAGCGGCGGGCTGAACGGGATCGAATGCTTGGAATAGCCGTAAGACCACTTGGACACGACGATATAGTCGCCCTCGTACAGGTTCGGCTCCATCGAGGCCGACGGAATGGTGAAGGGCTGGAACAACAGGACGCGAACGACCAGTGCAATCAACAGAGCGAAGACAATCGTCTTGATGATTTCGACGGTCTCGTTCGCCGCGGACTTTTTCTCGGTCACAGGTTTGGCCTTCTTTCGGCGCCGCGGCGCAGTTATCGGCTTTTCGCTTTCAAGGGCTTCCGGATCATCCCCCAGATCGAAAGGGGCATCTCCTTCGTCACTCCAAACGGGTTGGCGGGCTGGCGTATCGAATGCCGCGTCCGCTTCACCAAACTCAGCCTTGGTGTCGTCGCTCATGGTCTGCTCGAATCCCCGCACCGTGCGAGGTTTATATCCGCCTAATCTCTGATCAGGCGGCGGGCAAGGCTTCGATGATTACGAATGCTTGAGAATACGGGTATTCATCGGTCATCGTCAGATGGATGTGCGCCGTGTGGCCTTGGGGCGTGAGGCGCTGCAAATGCTCGGCGGCATTGCCCGTCAACTGAAGCGTCGGCTTACCGGACGGCAGGTTCACCACTCCCATGTCGCGCCAGTAAACGTCGGACCTTATGCCCGTCCCCAGCGCCTTTGCGCAGGCTTCCTTTGCCGCAAAACGCTTTGCATAGCTCCACGATGGATCAGGCTTGCGGTCCGAACGGGCGATCTCGATCGGTGTAAAGCACCGCTTCTTGAAACGGTCGCCAAACCGCTCCAGCGTCTCCTCGATCCGGCGGATGTCGCACAGATCGGAGCCGATGCCGATAATCACGCGCCGTTCCTCAGCAGAGCCGCATCCATAGCGGCACGCATGCGGCGGATCGCAGCGTCCAATCCCACAAACACCGCCTCCCCGATCAGGAAATGGCCGATGTTCAGTTCGACGATCTCTGGAATATCCAGAATGGTCGCGGCCGTCGCATAGTCCAATCCGTGACCGGCGTGGACTTCCAGCCCCAGCCCATGAGCCTGAGTAGCAGCCGCCTTCAACCGATCAAACTCCACCGCGCGGTCCGCTCCGGACAGGTGGCAATATCGGCCGGTATGGAACTCGACCACCTGAGCACCGACGGCCGCGGCGGAAGCAACCTGTTCTTCGGACGGTTCGATAAACAGGGAAACGCGGATACCCGCATCGGCCAGCGCCTTTACGACCGGCTGGATACGCGCCTCGTGACCAGCGACAGCAAGGCCACCTTCGGTTGTCACTTCTTCGCGGCGTTCCGGCACCAGACAGGCCGCGTGCGGCTTGTGACGCAGAGCGATAGCCAGCATCTCGTCCGTCACGGCCATTTCGAGGTTCAACGGACGGTTGGCACGCTGGCAAAGCGCGCTCAACACATCGATGTCGGCATCGGTGATGTGGCGACGGTCTTCGCGCAGGTGCGCAGTAATTCCGTCAGCCACCGCCGCGAGCGCCTGTTCGGCCGCTCGCGCGGGATCGGGATGTGCCCCGCCACGCGCGTTACGAACCGTGGCGACGTGGTCGATATTGACGCCAAGGCGAACGTGACGGGTCATCGGGTACTTCCTTACTTGGACAGACGACGGCTGCCCGGATCTTCAACTGGCAATGCCGCCAGTTCCGGCGGCAGCGCGTCCGCAGGATAGGCCGGAACGTCGAGCGTAGCCAAGGCAATCAACGGCACACCAACGTCTGCCTTGCCGCCCGAGCGGTCAACGACGCAGGCCGCAGCGATCACGTCGCCTCCCGCCTTCTTGATGGCTTCGATACATTCACGCGACGACAGGCCCGTCGTGACGATGTCCTCGACCATGACGACCTTCTCGCCCGGCTCTACCGAGAAGCCGCGACGCAGCTTGAACTCGCCGTCCACGCGCTCGACGTACATCGAGCGGACTTTCAAGTGTTTGGCGGTTTCATAGCCAGGAATAATGCCGCCGACCGCAGGCGAGATCGCCGCGTCAACAGGCCCAACCGTGGCGACGATCTTTTCGGCCAGTGCCTTGCACAGACGCTCGCAGCGTTCGCCGTCCATGAACACGAGGTTCTTCTGGAGGAAAACGGGGCTGTGCAGACCCGAGGAAAGAACAAAATGGCCTTCGCGCAGGGCGCCGGCTTCGCGGAACTCGTTGAGGACGTCTTCAGTGTTCATGAACGCGGTCCTTAGCCTTGCCGGCCCCGCCCCTCAAGGGCCAAGGGATCAATCTATATTCTCGCCGGGAGCCAGGCCACCTTCCAGCAGCTTGTCCCAGACTGTCTGGGCATCGTCAGCGAACGAGAATAAACCCATATCGTCAGGCTTGATCATTCCGTGCTCGGCCAGCGCCTCGAAGTTGATGATGCTGCGCCAATAACCTTCGTCAAACAGTACGATCGGTATAGGCGGTGCCTTACCCGTCTGACGAAGCGTCAGGATTTCAAACAGTTCGTCCAAAGTCCCGAACCCGCCCGGGAACACCACCAGCGCATTGGCCCGCATGGCCAGATGCATCTTGCGCATGGCGAAGTAATGGAACCGGAAGGTCAGTTCGGGCGTGCTGTAGGGGTTCGGAACTTGCTCGTGCGGCAGGGTGATATTGAAGCCGATGGAGGGTGCGCCCGCCTCGGCCGCCCCGCGGTTGGCCGCTTCCATAATGCCCGGGCCGCCGCCCGTGGCGATGACGTTATCACGGGGCTGTCCGACTGTATTACGGATGGCACCTCCGCGCTCAGACGCCAGACGGCCAAACGCCCGCGCGCCTTCGTACCATTGATGCGCTACGGCCACCCGCGCGCTCCCAAACACCACAATGGTCGAGCGGACGCCCCATGCCTTCAGGGCTTCCTCGGCCTTGGCGTACTCCATCTGGAAACGCACCCCGCGCATGGAATCACCCAACAGAAAGTCGGGATCCATCGCCGCCATGCGATAGGACGGTGATGCCAGTTGGGCAGCATTGGCCGCGCGGCGCTGTTGGTCATCCATGACTTGGTCCTCTGGCCTGATCAGCCGCGAACGCGGTCAACCGTATCTACCGACGGGTTGGCTCTCAACGCAGCCAGGATCATGGTCGCGTGGCGGGCGTCCTTCACTTCTACGTCCAGCGTGACGTCGAAGAAGTCATACTGTCGGTGGGCCAGCGACAGGTTGAGGATATTGCCCCCTGCCTCGCCGATGATCGTGGCCACCTGCCCAAGAACGCCCGGTGCATTGCGCATGGTTGCCGCCAACCGGACGGCACCGATGCCTTCGCGCTCCGCTTGCGGTGTCCACTGCATGTCGCGCCATACGCTGTCGTCGTCGGCGTAGTCCGCCAGCGACTGGCAGTCGATGGTGTGGACCGTCAGGCCAACGTCGGGTTCATGGATGCCCACAATGCGGTCACCCGGAACCGGACAGCAGCACTCACCAAAGTGGATACTGACGCCCGGCGTCAGGCCCGAGCCGCGCACAAACAGACGGGCCGAGGACGCCTCGATCCTCTTGCGCTGACCATGGGACTGCAGTTGGTCCTTCAGGGCGGGGAACAGGATTTCCGCGACACGTGTCACCGGAATACGCCCGCGTCCGACGGCGTCGAACAGGTCGTCCTCGCTGGCGACCGTGAGGGTTTCTAGCGCCGACTTGAGCGTCACGTCCTTAAGCGACTTGCCCGCATGGGCCAGAGTTTGCTCCAGCGACGCTCGGCCCAGCTTGATGAACTCTTCGCGCTCGGAGGTGCGGATATGGCGACGGATGGCCGAACGGGCGCGGCCCGTCACGGTCAGGCTGCGCCAGTCGGTCGGCACCTCGGCCTTGGAGCCGCGAATGATCTCTACGACGTCCCCGTTTTGCAGGGCCGTGCGCATAGGCTTGAGTTCACCATTGATCTTCACACCGACGGCGGTATCGCCGACCTCGGTATGCACTGCATAGGCGAAGTCCAGCGCCATACCGCCGCGCGGCAGGCTGATCAGCGTACCCTTGGGCGTAAAGACGAACACCTGATCGAGATACATCTCGAGCTTGGCGTGCTCGACCCAGTCTTCGCCGCCCTCCCCGTGCTCGATCACCTGCACCAGATGGCGCAGGTTCAGCAGCGGGTCACGGCCACCATCGGCTTCCATGGCCTCGCGGTCGAAGCCGTAAGATTCGTTTTTATAGCGCCAGTGCGCGGCCACGCCGTCTTCAGCGACGCGGTCCATCGCCTCGGTGCGGATCTGCATCTCGACTTTCAGGCCGCCCGGTCCAACCACGGTCGTGTGCAGCGAGCGATAGTTGTTGGACTTGGGCGTCGAGATAAAGTCCTTGAAGCGGTCCGGCACCATGGGCCACGCGCGGTGGATGATCCCCAGTGCGCGATAACAGTCGTCCTCTGTCTCCACGATCACTCGGAAGCCATAGATGTCGGACAGCGACGAGAAGCCCACCGTCTTGCGCTGCAGCTTGCGCCAGATCGAATACGGGGTCTTCTCGCGACCTTTGACGAAGGCGGACAGGTCCTGCTCTTCGAGGACGCGCACAATCTCTTTCGAGACAGTCTGGATGGCGCTTCCATGCTCCAGCTTCAAAGCTTCGAGGCGACGCTCGATGGCCGTGCGGGCTGTGGAGTTCAGGTGCGTGAACGCCAGCTCTTCCAGCTCCGACGCGATCGAGTGGATACCGATCGAGCGGCCCAATGGCGCATAGACTTCGAGCGTTTCGCGGCTGATGCGCTCGCGCTTTTCAGGCTTTACGTACTGGAGCGTGCGCATGTTGTGCAGGCGGTCCGCCAGCTTGACCAGCAGCACCCGCACGTCGCGCGAAATGGCGAGGATGAATTTGCGAAGGTTCTCGGCCTGACGCGTATGCTCGGCCTGAAGCTCCAGACGCGACAGCTTGGTCACGCCCTCTACCAGCACAGCAATCTCTTCGCCGAACATGGCGGCGATGTCGTCACGCGTGGCAGAGGTGTCCTCCACCACATCATGCAGCAACGCCGTCACGATGGTCGCCGTATCCAATTTGTAGTCGGTCAAAATACCGGCCACCTGGATCGGGTGCGCGAAATAGGGATCGCCAGAGGCCCGCAACTGCGAGCCGTGCATCTTCATCGCATAGACATAGGCCTTGTTGAGCAAGGCCTCATCGGCAGTTGGATCATAGGCCTTTACGGCGTCGATCAACTCAAACTGACGCATCACAGGGGTGCGGCGGCCACCGGGACCGGATGCCGCAGACGCCAACGGCGCCGCCCCTGATGGGGACGACGCCGTTGAAACCGATTTCTCGGTAGGCTCAGCCGACGGCGTTTCCGCCGAAGGACGCGCCGGAATAATAGTGACGCCAGTGACAGGCTGTGCCGTCAGTAGCGTTCCTCCTGGCCACCGTCACGGTCGCTTTGCAGCGCACGGATCAGTTCGGCTTCAGCCATGTTCATGTGCTGCGGCTCGGCCAGCAGCGCCACGACTTCGGCTTCATCCTCGGCCTCAGTGCGTTCATCGACGCGCTGCAGGGTGGTGATGATGTTTTCGTACAGTTCTTCGGGCTTGACGGTTTCGTCGGCCAGTTCGCGCAGGGCAACGACAGGGTTCTTGTCATTGTCGCGGTCGATGGTCAGCGCAGCACCGTTGGCGATGTTACGCGCACGGTGACCAGCCAGCAGAACCAGACCAAAGCGGTTCGGCACCTTTTCGATGCAATCTTCGACAGTGACGCGGGCCATGAAATTCCTCGGGCGACAGGGAGAACCACACAAAATATAGAAGCGAGGCCAATTGTGCAACGGCAACCGACCCGCTTTCGGCAGGAAAACAGCGAGATATTCGCGGCTTTCGTCTTAAATCACCGGCTTTGCATCCCGCCCGACGGTCGCGCTGGCCGCAAGCGCTTGAGCCGTCTTGTGGCTGAGCGGATGCCGCCAGTGCGGGGCGATCTGCGCAAGGGGCCCCATGACAAACAGGCGCTCTTCCGCCCTGGGATGCGGCAGATACAGGCCGTCCAGGTCGTCGGTCACCCGACCATAGGCAATCAAATCCAGATCCAAAGTGCGCGGAGCGTTCCGGACCGAACGCACCCGCCCTAGTCGGTCCTCGATTCGCGAAAGGAGAGCCATCAGCGCCTTTGGGCTGTGTTCTGTTTCGATAACGATCACGCCATTGATAAAGGGCGGATCACTGGGGTTGGGCCAGGCGGCGGATTCCCACCAGTCCGAGCGGGCGATGATACGGCATCCGCTGGCTTCCAACTGCTCCAGCGCGCGCTCCAAGCCTTGCTGGCACGTGGCAAACTGCCCCTTGTCATTCGCGCCCAGTGCGACGATGACTGCATCTGCAAGATCGATTTCACCCGACAGGGGTGGATTTTGCGCACTCAAACCAAAATGCCTTTTTATCAGGATTTATATTGATGACGTCCCCTAACCGCATTGCGCTTTTTATCGACGGTGCCAACCTCTATTCGGCGGCGCGCTCGCTTAACGTTGATCTCGATTTTCGCAAGCTGTCGGAGTTCTTCGGCCGTGATGGCCGCCTGATCCGCTCTTATTACTATACTGCCATCGTGGAAGGCGAAGAGTTCTCACCGGTTCGCCCCCTTGTAGACTGGCTGGACTACAACGGCTTTACCGTCATGACCAAGCCGGTACGCCGCTTTACCGATGCACAGGGCCACACCCGCACCAAGGGCAATATGGACGTCGAGATCGCCGTCGACATGCTCGAGCTTGCCCCTCACCTCGACGAAGTTGTTCTCTTCTCGGGCGACGGTGACTTCAAACGCTTGGTTCAGGCCGTACAGGCCAAGGGCGTGCGCGTAACGGTCGTGTCCACCACCAAGAGCCAGCCGCCGCAAATCAGCGACGATCTACGCCGCCAAGCCGACGAGTTCATCGATCTGGCCGACGTCATGAACGAGTTCTCCAAGCCCAAGCCCGCCTTCAACCGCGAGCGTTAAACGGTCCGGACCGGGATACGAAAAAGGCCCCCGTTCGCACGGGGGCCTTTGTTTATCTGCAAGGGCCTTAGCCCTGCCCGCCCGTTCCGGCGACGCGGACCTGAGCGGAGGGTTCACGGAAATAGCGGTCGATACCCTCGGCCACCGTGCGCATCAGACGACGACGCGAACGCTCGTCGGTAAGGACACGGCCGTCTTCCGGATTGGTGATGAAACCCATCTCCAGCAACACGGCCGGCACATCCGGAGCCAGCAGAACGGCCAATCCCGCAGCGCGGTGGCTTTGGCGCAGCATCGGGTGGCTGTCAGCTTCGAGATGGGTCAGCAGCACGCGGGCGAACTGCGCCGAACGGTTTTGGGTCGCGCGCTGGGTCATGTCGAGCAGGATACGGTCAACCGAAGCATCACGCCCTGGCAGACGCAGATTGCGCTGCCAGTCGTCGTTTGCCGTGAACTCGCGAACAGCGCGGCCAGCGCCCTGCTCCGACAAGGTATAGACCGATGCACCGCGCAAAGCCGGATCGGTTCCTGCGTCGGCGTGCAGGGAAATAAACAGGTCCGCGCCAGCATCACGCGCAATCTGCACGCGGCGGCTGTGCACGACATAGACATCGGCATCGCGGGTCAGGCGCACACGGTAGCGACCGGTGCGCTCAAGCGCTGTCTTCAACTCGCGGGCAGCCGCCAGCGTGACCGTCTTCTCCCAAACGTCGTCGCCGCGTGCACCAGGGTCGCGGCCACCGTGACCGGCATCGATTACAATGAGCGGCTTTTCGGCACGCGGCTGCGGGCGGCGCGAGGCCATCACCGGAGCCTCGGCAGCGCCCGTCGCCTTGAGGTCAATCACATAGCGATAGTTGGCAACACCATCACCCGGCGGCAGCAGGAAGCGGCGCTCGATGGTCGCTCCACGTGCCAGATCCAGATTGACGCGCGTACCGCCTGCACCATTTTCAAGCTGATAGGCGCTAACCAGTCCCGAGCCATTGCCCGACAGACCGCGACCGGGGTCGATATCTGCCAGAGCCACGCTGACACGACCGGTCGTGCCGTCCAGAAGTACGCGCCCGCGGGTTTCACGCGACAGGTCGATAACGACGCGCGTGCGTTGCGCATCGCCGCCAAAGCGAACCGACTTGATCTGTATGTCCGATCCGCGCGCAAGTCCGAGGCCAGCCATCAGCACTGCCGAAAGCATGACCACGACCGCCAATGCGGTCAGTGACCACTCTCGCAGCCCCCAACGCGTAAGACCCTCACGCCACAGAACGCGCATCGCCCAGACGGACTCCTTCTTATTCTAGGGTTTCTAGCTAGCCTCTGACTGTTAAGGATTTCGTAAAGATATCCTTTCGCGCAATGTTTTTGCATTTTGTCAGAATGGCGCCTATTGTTCATGGACCGCGACCGATCGCGCCTACGCCCCTGTGCGGCGTCGGGCACGCCCTCCTCGCGGCTGCTAGTTTATTTCACCCTATTCCGACGGTGGGTTGGCAACAGCTCCCTGCCCTAGGATCAAGCGGGTTTGGACCGCAGCCTCTTTAATGTTGGCGCGACCAGACCCCGGACCGACAGAACCCATGGGCCAATACGCCTGCGTCACCGTCCGGCAATCGAATGCCGACCTCGCGATCCGCGAGGCGACGATGTGTGCGCGTGGCCCCATCCACATTTGGCGAGCCGCTCCCCTGCTGACGGGGTTCATCCATGCGAGGAACCTCGCGGGGCACGGGCTGGCGCGCCTGAGAGAGACACTACATGTCCAAGACTATGCTGATCGATGCGGCGCACGCGGAAGAAACGCGCGTCGCAATCGTGGACGGCCGTCAAGTTGAGGAATTCGATTTCGAATCCCGCGGTCGTCGTCAACTCCGCGGCAATATCTATCTAGCCAAGGTTACGCGCGTAGAGCCGAGCCTTCAGGCGGCTTTCGTTGAGTATGGGGGCAACCGTCACGGTTTCCTCGCCTTTAACGAGATTCACCCTGACTATTATCAAATCCCGGTCGCCGACCGCGAAGCCATCATGGCCGAAGCGGGCGACGAGGATGAAGACGAAGATCTGGACCGCGACGACGAAGGCGATTCCGAAGGCCGTCTGGCCGACGAGGAACGTCTGAAGCGCCGCCTGATGCGTCGCTACAAGATTCAAGACGTCATCAAGCGCCGTCAGGTCCTGCTGATCCAGGTCGTGAAAGACGAGCGCGGTGCCAAAGGTGCTGCCCTGACCACCTGGCTGTCGCTGGCCGGTCGTTACTGCGTGCTCATGCCGAACACCGGCAAGGGTGGCGGCATCAGCCGCAAAATCACCAACACCTCGGACCGTCGCCGCCTCAAAGCTGCCGCTGCCGCGCTGAAGGTGCCGGAAGGCATGGGCCTGATCATCCGCACGGCGGGCGCAAAGCGCACCCGTGCCGAGATCAAGCGCGACTATGAATATCTGTTGCGTCTGTGGTCGACCATCCGCGAGACGACGCTGAAATCGACCGCACCGGCTGTCATCTACGAAGAAGAGAACCTAGTCCGCCGCGCCGTGCGCGACATGTACGACAAGGACTTCGACGGCATTCAGGTCGAAGGCATCGAAGGCTTCCTGCAGGCGCGCGACTTCATGCGCGTGCTGATGCCATCGCAGGCCAAAAAGATTCATCTGTACCAAGGCACCCGCCCGCTGTTCGCCTCGAACGGCATCGAGGAAGTGCTGACTCAGATTCACCAGCCAGTCGTTCCGCTGAAGTCGGGCGGCTATCTGGTGATCAACCAGACCGAAGCTCTGGTGGCCATCGACGTGAACTCGGGTCGTTCGACCAAAGAGCGGAACGTCGAGCAAACCGCCGTCAAAACCAACATCGAAGCCGCCGTCGAAGCCGCACGCCAACTGCGTCTGCGCGACTTGGCCGGTCTGGTTGTCATCGACTTCATCGACATGGATGAATCGAAGAACAACCGCGCTGTCGAAAAGGTCCTGAAGGACGCACTGGCCCAAGACCGTGCCCGCATCCAGATGGGTCGCATCTCGCCCTTCGGCTTGATGGAAATCAGCCGCCAGCGTCGCCGCCTCGGCGTCATCGAAGGCGCGACCGAGGCTTGCGCCTGCTGCCAGGGTACCGGCCGCGTGCGGTCGGCAGAGTCCGCTTCGCTGACCACCCTGCGTGCCGTAGAGATCGAAGCGGGCCGTAATGGTGCCGGTTGCATTACCCTGCGCGTCTCGACCGCTGTGGCCATCTACATCCTGAACCACAAGCGCGACTATCTGCAGCGTCTGGAACAGATGCGTGGCCTCAAGGTCATCGTTCAGATCGACGACTCGCTGGCTCAAGGTGAGCACCATATCGAGCGTACCGAGACCAACGAAGAGTTCACCGCTCCGCAGGACCAGTTCGACCTGTCGGTTCTGGATGACGGCATCGACGATCACGCCATCTTCGACGAAGAGGAAGAAGAGGACGATGACGACGTCGCCTCTGACGCTTCGGACGACGACAGCGACGAAGATGGTGAAGACGCTGAACGCGCCGAACGTGACGAGGATGGCCGTGGTGGCCGCCGCCGTCGCCGCCGCCGTGGTGGTCGCCGTGAAGAAGGAGTCGAAGCCGCTGCCCCGACCGACGACGAAGACGAAGAAGGCCGTGGCGGCCGTCGTCGCCGTGGCCGCCGAGGCGGTCGTCGTTCGCGTGAAGAAGGTGATCGCGACGTCTACACCTGGGTGCGCGGCCGCACGCCGTCGCTCAATGACCCTTACGTCTGGTTCGACCCGCTGAACCCGGAACGCCCCGAGCGTCCGGAACGCGCCCCGCGTCCGGTTGCAGAAGCGGTAGCCGTCGAAGGTGTCGAGAACGAAGTCGCCTCGCTGGACGAAGTGAAGACCGAGGGCGAAGGCCGTCGTTCGCGCCGTCGTCGTGGTCGTGGCCGTGGTCGCAACCGCGATCAGGAAGAAACGCCTTCGGACATCAAGGCCGAGGATCGCGCCAGCAACGAAGGCCTGCCGGTCGAAGGTAACCCCGATCTGCCGATCGCAACTGTGATCGAAGCGGATGATCAAGCGGAAGCTGCGGCTCCGGCAGAGACTGTCGCTGTCGAAGCCACGATCGACGAAGCACCGAAACGCCGCCGCGTCCGTCGCAAGACCCGAAGCGCCGAACCGGCTCTGGAAGACGCCGCCCCGGTCGAGGCTTCATCGGACGACCAGCCGCCGTTCGTCGCTGTCATCCCCGATGACCGGATCGTCGAGAAGGCAACCGAGCGCGCCCGTGACGCCGAAGAGGCCGTACCGGCCAAACTGGACGTGACGCCCGCTCAGGCCTTTGCTGTCGAACAGGCTATCGAGGAAGTCCGCCACGAAGAAGTGCGTCCGGAACCTGTTGCGGCTCCTGTTGCCGAGGTCGCTCCGGCTGTGGTCGAGGCCCCCGCTCCCGTCCTTGTTGACGCGGTGGAGGAGGCTCCGCTTGCAGTCGAAGACATTATCGCCAACGATCCAAACCAGATCGTCGCTCCGCCTGAAAAGCCGAAGCGCGGCTGGTGGCGCCGTTGATCGGCCATGATTTGACGTGAAGACAGTAGGGAGGCCGTTGCTCTGGAGTTCACCATGATCCGGTTTTCCACTGTTCTTCCCCGTCTGCTGGTAGCAGGGACGGCGGCGGCTGCGCTGATGGCCGCCGCCCTCCCCGCATCCGCACAAAGTCTGATCCGCGATACAGAGATCGAAGGGATCATTCACCAATGGTCCGCGCCGACGATCACGGCCATGGGGTTGGACCCTGAGGAAGTCGAAATCCTGCTCGTCAACGATGACAGCCTGAATGCGTGGGCTA
>NZ_JSYD01000033.1:0-41907 GCF_054824005.1 Brevundimonas sp. GN22
TCAGAGGTAGAACGTCAGCTTCCCAAGCTGAATGTCAGGGGTTCGATTCCCCTTACCCGCTCCAATATCCTCGACCGTCTAGCTCCGCGCATCTCTGAAACACGATGTTGCGGGCTTTGACATTGGGGTGTCTCGCCTTTGTCATGGTTTTCCGTTAGAGGAAGCCATGACAGATAAGATGACCCCCAAGGCGGTAATCGACCGCCTCGAAACCCTCTACAATCAATCGGTGGCCAACCTTCGCGATGCGGTGAAGGTCTTTTTGGAAACCGGCGAACGTGCAGACCCCGAAGCCCGCGCTAACGGCCTGTTCTCCTATCCGCGAGTGACGGTGAGTTGGTACGGCGAGAAGCCCGAGAACCTCGAAACGCGCGCCTTTGGCCGCCTTTCGCGTCCGGGCACATATACCACCACGACCACGCGCCCTGACCTGTTCCGCAACTATCTGTTGGAACAGCTGACCCTGCTGGCCGACGAATATGACGCGACCTTCGAGGTCGGCCCGTCGGATCAGGAAATCCCGTTCCCCTACGTACTGGATGGTTCGGGTGTGGTGCTGGACAGCTCGATGACCGCGGCGATTGCCCGCTGGTTCCCGACCACGGATCTGGCCCACATCGGCGACGAGATTTCGGACGGTCTGTTCGATCTCGACAAGGATTTCCCGCTGTCGCAGTTCGATGGCCTGCGCACCGATTTCTCGCTGGCCCGCTTGCGTCACTACACCGGCACGCCGGTGGAGTCGGTACAAAGCTATATCCTGTTCACCAACTACAACCGCTATGTGGACGAGTTCGTGCGCTGGGCAGCTTCGGAGTTGCAAAAGCCGGACAGCCCCTACGATAGCCTGACCTGCTCGGGCGGTGTGGTTGTGACCAAGGACACCCCGAACCCCGAAGCGGCGGTGATGGACTCGGCCTGGCGCAAGCATCAGATGCCGGCCTATCACCTGACGCGTCCGGACGGTCAGGGCATCACCCTGGTCAACATCGGTGTCGGCCCGTCGAACGCCAAGACTATCTGCGACCACCTTGCGGTTATGCGTCCGCACGTGTGGATGATGATCGGCCACTGCGGCGGTCTGCGCGGCAGCCAGACCATCGGCGACTATGTGCTGGCCCACGCCTATCTGCGCGACGACCACGTTCTGGATGCCGTCCTTCCGGCGGATATCCCGATCCCCTCCATCGCCGAAGTCCAACGTGCCCTTTATGATGCGACCAAGCAGGTCTCGGGCGCGCCGGGCGAAGAAGTGAAAAAGCGTCTGCGCACGGGCACGGTTGTGACAACCGACGACCGTAACTGGGAGCTTCGCTACACCAAGTCGGCCCTGCGCTTTAACCAGAGCCGCGCCGTCGCCATCGACATGGAAAGCGCTACCATCGCTGCCCAAGGCTATCGCTTCCGTGTCCCGTACGGCACCCTGCTGTGCGTCTCGGACAAGCCGCTACACGGCGAGATCAAGCTGCCGGGTCAGGCCAACCGCTTCTATGAAGGTGCGATTTCCGAACACCTGCAGATCGGTATTCAGGCTGTCGATCTTCTGCGAGCCGAGGGCGCTGCTCTTCACTCGCGCAAGCTGCGTGCGTTCGACGAGCCGCCGTTCCGTTGAATGCGGGACCTTTGCTGGACCGTATGTGGGCCGCTCCGAAAGGGGCGGCCTTTATGCTGGACTAAACCTGATTAGAACAGCGTTATAAAAAGTACTTTACAACACAAAGTGGATTGTAGATAAGAGGGGCAACACGAAGGAAACCCGCCCATGTCCCAGGAACCGCTCGCCGATATCCATGGTGATATCGCCTATATGAAATCCCTTGCCGCCGAGGGGCGCGATGCCCCCGTGCTGGTCGGACCTATTCTGGTTGCCGCCGCGCTTTGGTTCGGAGCCGCTACGGTCGGACAATGGCTGATCGCGCTGGGCAAGATCCCGCTGTCGGGCTGGGGCGTGATGTGGATGTGGGTCGGCGCGGGCATAGGCTTTGCCGCTCTGCTCTATGTCCTAATCCGCCGCATCGACGCCAAGTCGGGTAGCAAGACCAAGGACAATACCGCCATCGGAGCCGCTTGGTCGGCGTGCGGCTATACGATTTTCGGCCTGTGGCTGGTGTTGATGGCCTTTGCGCTATCGACGGGCAACTGGTCGGTCATGGCCCTGATGCCTGCCATCGTGATGATTGCGTATGGAGCCGCATGGCTAATCGCAGGGCAGGTCGCCCGGCGCGGTTGGATGATGCTGACGGGTCTAGTCAGCTTTGCGGGCGCGGCAGCCTTGGGCTGGTTCGCCTTCACCCACTGGACCTACGCCATCTATCTGGTGCTGCTGGTTCTGGTCGCTTTGGCCCCGGGCCTGCATCTGATGAAGCTGGCCGCGCGTTCGAGGGGCTGAGATGTCGGAGCCAAAGCACGATGCGTTCGACATCAACCGCATCGACGAAGTCATCCACGGACGCATCCGGCTGGGCATCATGGCCTATCTGTCCGGGGCTGAAGTGGCCGACTTCGCAGAGTTGAAGACCCGCCTTGGCACGACAGACGGAAACCTTTCCGTCCATCTGCGCAAGCTTGAGGAAGCCGGCTTTGTCGAGGTCGAGAAGACCTTTCAGGGTCGCAAACCTCTGACCCGCGCCAAGCTGAGCGCGCAGGGGCGCGAGGCCTTCATCACCTATCTTGACCAGATTTCCGCTCTGGTGGCCCAACGCTAGGTGGAATGGTGACGTAATCAGGTTATGGAAGGCGGTCATGAGCGACCGCCTTCTGCCATTTGAAGCCATCGAAAACTTCCGCGACTTCGGGGGCTATGCCACGCCGTCAGGGACGGTGCGGCGGGGCGTGCTCTACCGCTCCGGCCAGTTGGCCCGCGCGACCGATGCGGACATTGCGCGCTTGGGTGATCTGGGGTTGGGCCATGTGGTGGACCTGCGCCGCTCCAGCGAGCGCGCCAAACAGCCCGACCGTCTGCCGCAAGGATGGGCGGGCCGTATGGTCACGACCGATCTGGGCGGCGAGGGCGAGGCCCCGCATATCCAGTTTCTCAAGACCCAGCCACTGACCGAGGATTCCGGCCGTCGCTATATGGGGCAGACCTATGAGCGCATGCCGTTCGAGCCGTCGCATGTGGCACTGTTCCGCGATTACTTCGATGCGCTGGCGTCTTCGAACAAGGCTGTGCTGGTCCACTGCGCGGCGGGCAAGGATCGCACGGGACTTCTGGTTGCGCTGACGCACAGTCTGATGGGCGTTCACGATGACGACCTGATGGCCGACTATCTGGCCACCAATGCCGCCGTGGACCTTGAAGGCCGCGCCGAGGAGTTCGGGCGCGCGCTGCAGAAATGGACAGGCAAACCGGTATCGCATGGTGCAGTGGTCGCCTTCCTCGGTGTAGAGCCAGCTTTCCTGCACCGCGCTATCAAGGCCATGGAGCACAAACACGGCTCGCTGGAGGGTTACCTCGCGGCTGTTCTGGGCGTGGACACGGCCAAGCGCGACGCGATTATCTCGAGGTTGAGCCTTTAGCATGCCTGTTTCGCGCCGCCCGCTGGAGTGGGTGTCGCCGCTGGTGATCGCCACGGCGCTGAAGGACGAGACCGATCCGCTGGCTCTGGTCGCAGGGGCCGATGATCCGGACCGCCACGGGGGGCGATGGTCCTATGTGGCTATAGAGCCCGATCAGGTCGATGTGGTGGAACGGGCCGACGATGGCGCGTTATTCGACGCGCTCCGCTCGGACAGGTGGTCGAATGGACCCTGTGTGGGTCTGTTGTCCTATGACGCAGGCGCGCGCGTGGCGACGGGCTCGCGTGCGCCGATCTGGCCGGATTTGATACTGGCCCGCTATCGGGCATGGCTGGCGTTCGACCACGCAAAGCAGATCGTTTGGGCCTGTGGGTGGGGCGAGGACGAGGCCTCAGCCCAACAGACGTCCGATCACGCCGCGATGTGGCACAAGAGGCGGGCGCACGGGTATCTACCCGCGCCTCCGTCCGACCAGTTTACCCCCGAAGCCCCCGATCAGGATTATTGCGATGCCGTGGCCGATGTGGTCCGGCGCATCGGCGAGGGCGAGCTGTTTCAGGCCAACATCGCCCGCGCTTGGTCCGGCACGCTGCGGCCACATGCAGAGCCCTTCGATGTATTCGCCCGACTGGCCGGTCGGGGCGCGGCCTACGGGGCGTGCTGGCGCATCGGGGATCACGCGGTGGTATCGAACTCGCCCGAGCTGTTCGTGTCCTTTGACCAGCAGCAGCGCCGCATCGAAGCCCGCCCGATCAAAGGCACGCGCCCGCGCTATGCCGATCCCGTCAGCGACCGCTCCGCCGCCGAGGACCTGTTAACCAGCGAAAAGGACCGCGCCGAAAACCTGATGATCGTCGATCTGATGCGCAACGATCTGGGCCGTGTTGCCGAGGTGGGTTCGGTGCGCGTCGATGATCTGTGGGGGCTGGAGAGCCATCCCACGGTCCACCACCTGACCTCGGTCGTGGTCGCCACCACTAGGCCGCAGGTCACGTGGCCCGATGTGTTGGAAGTGACCTTCCCCGCAGGCTCCATCACCGGCGCGCCAAAGCATCAGGCCATGAAGGTCATAGCCGCGCTGGAGCCACCGCGCGGCGCGTGGTGCGGCACGCTGTTTGCCAGCGGGCTTGGCGAGGCGGGAGTAACGTCGGCCTCTGTGCTGATCCGCTCCGCCTTCTTCCAGCGCCACGGCCAAGGCTGGCGGTGGCGCACTCTGGCCGGCGCAGGGATTACCGCCGACAGCGACCCTCAGGCCGAACTGGAAGAAACCGATGCCAAGATCAGGGCCTTGGCGGATGCCCTATGTCTTCGGACAGTCGGTGCAGCTGACTGAGGCCACCTCGCGCGGGCGCAGATAGAACTGGCGCTGGAAGGTGGTCACGCCCGACAGGAAGTCCGGGAATCCCGGAACGGCAATGTCGAAAGGCGAGTTATAGCGATAGATGGTCTCGGCATAGATGACGCTATCGGTCGCCTTTTCCAGCAAGCCGCTAGGGACGGTCATGACCGTGCCCGGCTTCAGGGGCGTCATGGTGCTGCCATAGCTCCACACGACCACATCCTGATTTTTGGCATTGCGCTGGATGCTGGTCACGCGCCCTTCCAGAGGGCCGGCCGAATAGGGGGCCATGATTAGCCCGCCCACCGCGAAATAGTCGGCCAGTTGCGATTGCGTCACCGTGCCGGACTGCGAGACGATATCGGCCATCATCGAGGCGGAGTGGTGCGCGCGCCGCTGCACCATAAAGGCCTGTGTGAACTCGATGACGCACAGGTAAATGATCAGGAACAGCGGCAGCAGCAGCGCGAATTCCACGGCAGCAGCGCCTTCGCGCGCTTCGACGAAACGGCTGACTGACTGGCGGATATGTTTAACGACCTTGCTCATCAGAACGGCTCGTTTCGGAAGGCTGTCGCGGCGTGCAGCAGATAATCTCCATTGGCCAGCTTGGTCATGGAATGGCCGAGGAAGGGCGAGATCACCGGCTGTTTGTACCAGACGCGCATCAGCATGAAGCTACGCGGGTCGCCGATGTTGAACTTCAGCGTTTCGGGCTTGAACTCGCCATTGTCGATCGGGGTGGAAATACCGGGGTTGGAGAAGGAGGCCACCGGCTGCAGGTCGATCTCGATGCGGTTCATACAGGCACCCTTGAAGACCGACATGCGGTCACAGACCTCCTGTTTGAACTCTTGCGCCGTAGCATTTTTGGAAATCTGGCCGGTACGCACCAAACGGCCGCTGTTGGCGACGGCCGATTCCAGAATAGTGTTCAGGGTCAGTACGACGGCGACTTCGAAGATCCCCAGCAGTAGCCCAAAGAATGGCAGAGCAACGAGCGCAAACTCTACGGCTGTTGCGCCCTCGCGGCGTGATCGGTTCTTTCGAACAAGAAACTTTCTCAACGCGTTTTCCCCGTTCAGTATTCGCGCGGTTGTCCGGCGGATTTGGCAGCAACCTCTGTCCGCGAGGCTTAGTCGATAAGTGTAAAGCAAACCCTGTAGGTGTGGGGGAATGGTCGGGCAGGGCAGTCCTTGGACGTCACCGGTGCCCATAAATAGGCGCATAAGGTGCCATATTTATATAAGGGCCTTCAAGCGGCGCGGATCGCAATAGAATATGCCGCACCCAAATCTGCCTTTTGTTTACAATCAGCTAACCATCATTTTCGCGCTCTAGGTGCCAGAACTTTACTCGCGTTTAAGGGATGGCGCGCATTTTGTCCTGCAATGGCTACACGGTTTGCTGTGTGGCCAGTCGAGGCGGGGGAGCAAATCTGTTTCCTCCCGATAATAACCGAGAGAGGACTACACATGCGTAACCTGCTGAACCGTTTTGCTAAAGACGAGTCGGGTGCAACGGCAATCGAATACGGCCTTATCGCCGCTCTGATCGCTGTTGTTCTGATCGGTGCCCTGACTGCCGTCGGTGGCTCGCTGAAAGACAAGTTCCAGAACGTTTCTGACGAACTTGAAGCCGCACCTACGAAGTAAGACACGTCTCCACTTAGGTGTATTAGAGGGTCGGAGCCAAAAGCTCCGGCCCTTTTATTTTGGAGTTGCCGCAACCTTGGCTTAACCAAATTATGGCACTTACGGGGCCATGTTCTATGTCTTGAGCGCGCTACTGTTCTTTTTCCCGGCCTTGGTCATCCTTGGCGGTGTTTACGATCTGACTACGATGAAGATCCCCAATTGGATATCCATCGCGCTGGCGGTCGCGTTTGTTCCGGTCGCCTTGATGGTCCAGTTGCCGTGGCAGGACATTGCGCTCTCGCTGGGCATCGGTCTGGCGGCTCTGGTCATCGGTATCGCGCTTTTTGCATTCCGTATCCTCGGCGGCGGTGATGCCAAGCTTCTTTCAGCCTCGCTGATGTGGGTGGGAATGTCAGGGGCGCTGGGCTTTGTGCTGGTGACTGCAATCGCCGGAGGGGCGCTGTCCCTTTACCTGCTGGCCGCGCGCAAATGGTGGCCGATGATGCCGTGGACGGCTCCGAAATGGTTCACCCGGCTGATGGAGCCTAAAGGCGACATCCCGTACGGAATAGCAATTGCGGTCGGCGCTGTACTCGCTTTTCCGAATTCAGAGTTGTTGTTGAAGTTATCGTAACGAGTTTCTGTAGTAACATCGTTCTGGTGTGCTGCATGGTAAACAATATCTAAAGCCTTTGGGTAAGGTCGGCGTGGAGATTTACTGCATGTTGCCTGCCGGAGAACGTCGATGAAGCCTGCAAAAATTGCTGTAATCTGCGTTGCTGCACTGGCCGCTGTCGGTCTTGCGCTCGTAGTGCGGTCTATGGGGTCGCCCGGGGGCGACAAACCTACTGCGGCTGCGACCGCGCCGGTGGCCGCAACAACCAAGGTACTGGTTGCTGCCGTCGACCTGGCACCGGGTCATCAGCTGACAGCCGCCGATATGGTCTGGAAGGATTGGCCCGTGGCCGACCTGAATCCGGCCTTCGTCACCGACGGTTCGGTGCCGATCCCCGCTGCTGACACCCCGACGGCCGCCGCGGTCGAGTCCGAAAAAGGCAAGGAAGAGGGCACGGTCAGCAAGGTTGTTGATGCCGTCGTATCCCTGAACAGCCCGACCGCGATGGACGCCTTTGTCGGTGCCATCGTCCGTGATCAGATTTTGTCGGGTGAACCCATTCAGGCCCGCAAAGTCGTGCGGGCCGGCGAAAGCGGCTTCCTCGCGGCCTTCCTCGATCCGGGCATGCGCGCCATGAGCGTGCCGGTATCGGCCGACACTGCCGCCGGTGGCTTCATCCTGCCGGGCGACCGTGTGGACGTACTGTTGACCCGTGAAGTCGACCAGCAGGTCGGCGAGGACACTCGCAAGCGCACCGTCAGCGCAACCGTCCTGCAAAACCTCAAGGTTCTGGCCATCGACCAAGCCACCCAGGCTCCGACCGAAGACAAGTCGGTCGTTGGCACCACGGCCACGCTTGAAGTGAACAACAGAGATGCCGAGACGCTGGCACTGGCCCGCGCTCAGGGTGATCTGACGATCGTCCTACGCTCCTACGCCGATGCCGGTGGGCCGCGCGGCCTGATCCCGGGCGCTGTGCGCCGCGGCGAAAGCTTTGGCGGTGGTGCACGCACCTCGGCTCCGGTGACTGCAGCGGCCGGTAGTGCCGCTGGTAACGAACGCAGCGTCCGCATTTTCCGCGGTGACGCCGCTCCTGAAGTGGTGGTTCTGCAATGAGAGGTCTTGTGATGAAATCCACCCACAGCCGCTTCGGCGTCAGCCTCGCGGCCATGGCTGCTACCGGACTCCTCGCCATGGCGATCCCTGTGCAGGCCCAGACGATCAGCCAGACCTCGGCAGGCTCGGCCACCGTTGTGACCGGCTCGACGCCCCGCCGCATCAATCTGCCCAAGGGTTCGTCCTTTGCGGTCGATCTTCCGGCAGATGTCCGCGATATCGTGGTGACCAATCCGGCGGTCGCCAATGCCATGCTGCACACCCAGCGCCGCATCACCCTCGTGGGTCTGGCTCCGGGTGAAACCGACGCAGTGTTCGTCGGCAGCAACGGCCGCGTGATCCTGACGCTCAAGGTTCGCGTGGATGCGGGCGTTAACGCCCTGCAGGACGCCCTGACCCGCACCTTCCCCGGCTCGGATCTGCGTGTCGAGGCGGTAAACGAGAACTTCGTGCTCAGCGGTACCGCCACCAATATGGGCGATGCCGAGCGCGCCGCCCAACTGGCCCGTGCCCACGCCGGTGATCCGGCCAAGGTCGTCAACATGATCTCGATCAGCGGATCGGATCAGGTGACCCTGCGCGTGCGTGTGGTCGAGGTGCAGCGTAGCGCGATCAAACAACTGGGCTTCAACTCCCAGGCCCTGATCAACGGCAATGGCCGCCATCCGTTCGAGTTTGCAACGGGTGTGAACTTCTCGGTGAACTCGGGCCTGCAAGGCGGCCTTGCCGGTCGCTGGCAGCGCTTGCCCGATCCGGGCAGCGACCTGACGTCGGCGCAACTGGGTATCTCTGCCTTCGAGCGCGTCGGTCTGGCCCGTACTCTGGCCGAGCCGAACCTGACCTCGGTCAATGGTGAAGCCGCAAGCTTCCTCGCCGGTGGTGAATTCCCCATCCCGAAGAGCCGCGACCGCGATGGTCAGGTCACCGTGGAATACAAACCCTATGGTGTGGGCCTGTCCTTCCGTCCGGTGGTGCTGTCCGAGGGCCGCATCAATCTTCAGGTCAAGGTCGAGGTTTCCGAGCTGAACCCGTCGTCGGGTATCACCATCGGTGCCGGTACGCCGTCCGCCATCACCCTGCCGGGCCTGACGGTCCGCCGCAGCGATACGACGGTTGAAATCCCGTCGGGTGGCTCGATGATGATCGCAGGCCTGCTGCAGGAATCCACGCGTCAGGCTATCGACGCCCTGCCGGGTCTGACCAATGTGCCCGTTCTGGGTGCCTTGTTCCGCTCGCGCGACTATCTGATGGGCGAGACCGAACTGGTGGTGATCGTAGAGCCGTACATCGTCGGCCCGACCTCGCCGTCGCGCATGCAGACGCCGGCTGATGGCCTGCGAATGGCAACCGACGCCCAGACTATCTTCTTTGGCCAGCTGAACCAGGTCTATGGCTCTCCTGCACCGGGGGTCTCGACCTCTGGCTGGCAGGGCCCGGTCGGCTATGTGATCGAGTGACCCAGATGATGAACCGCTCCTTCTATGCCTGCCTGCTTGGCGGCGCTGCCCTCGCCCTCTCGGCTTGCGTCGGTCCGGACGCCAATCTAGATCGCGGCATGGGGCCGATGCCTCTTTCCCGCTATGTCCTTCAGGTTGAGCCGGATCAGGACCGCATTGCTCTGGCCGTGCACCAGAACGGCCTGTCGCTGAACCAGCGCCAAGCGATTATGGCTCTGGCCCAGCGCTATCGCGGCTCGAACCAGACCGGTCTTGTGATCCAGGTGCCCACCGACGGCGAGCAAATGGCCAACCAGACCGCCTCGCAAATCGCCAGCACGCTGGAAAACGTGGGCGTGCCCCGTGCACAGATCTCAGTCGAAGGCTATCGCGCCCCGTCGGCCAATGCGCCGGTGCTCGCCGGTTTCACAACCATCCGCGCCGCAGTACCGCGTTGCGGTGCTGAGTGGGGCAATCTGGGTCGTACCGGAAACAACGATGGTGCTTCCAACTTCGGTTGCGCTGTGAACGCCAATCTGGCGGCGCAGATTGCTGACCCCAACGATATTGTGGCACCGCGTACCATGACCCCGCCGAGCGCCCAGCGCCGCACTGTTGTCTTTGAAGCCTACCGTCAAGGTCAGGCTACCTCGGCCCAGCGCGAACAATTGCTGAGTGAATCGCGCGTATCTGACGTCGTTGAGTAAAACATGAACAAGCGTCCCCCGGCAGTCGATCCCCTCGAGGATTTCGAGATCGACGATGACTTTCTGGAAACGATCTCCAGCCTCGCGGCTGAAGACAGCACGGGTGATGCCGCGTCTGATGACGTGACGGATGCCGGAGCACCTCCTGTGGCTCCGGCGACTCCGAACTTTATGGAAAGTGCCCTTAGCCGCACCGAAGCCGCGCTCTCCGCGGACGGCCCAGCGTCCTTGGTACCTCCTGACAAGACTGATCCTGTAGAGGCATCCGACATGTCTGCTTTGAAGTTCGCCGATCAAACGTTTGAGGCCGGAGCTGTCGCTGACGCGCCGGTGACGATCGAACTGGATGACATCGAGATCGTCGATGCGCCGGCGGCAGACGTTATCGAGTTGAAGCCGGACGTCCTCGACGAACCGATCGCTTCGGGTGGGGACTTTGCCTCGGCCGCGCCGACCGAAGATATCCAAGCAGCCTCCAGCGGCTCGACCATGCCGGTTCTCGCGGGCGCAGCCGGTCTGGACTTTGATCCGGACACGGTCGACGTCTCGATCCCGCGCATCGCAGTCCATATCTTCGCCGAGCGTCAGGACACGCTGGCTGCCGCCGAGCGCGCAGCTCAGGACCGCCGCATGTCGCGTGCGACCACGCAGGTGCGCGTGGGTGGCATCGCCGCGGCTATTGAGACTTATCAGAACGAGCCTACCCCGCCGCTGATCCTGGTCGAGTGCATGAAGGATGCCCGCACCCTTCTGACCGAGATCGACCAACTGGCCGAGGTTTGCGACGCGGGCACCAAGGTTCTGGTCGTGGGCGCTGCCAACGACATCCTGCTTTATCGCGAGCTGATGCGCCGCGGCGTTAGTGAGTATCTGGTCGCTCCAATCCAGCCGCTCCAGCTCATTGCGGCCATTGGCGGATTGTTCACCGATCCGGACCAGCCGTTTATCGGCCGCACCATTGCTTTCGTGGGCGCTCGCGGCGGCTCGGGCTCCTCCTCGGTCGCACACAACACCGCCTTCGCCATGAGCGAGCGCATCGGTGTGAACACGGTCATCGTGGACTACGACCTGCCGTTTGGCACCTCTGGTCTGAACTTCAATCAGGACCCGATTGGCGGGGTGGCGGATGCCCTCAGCCAGCCCCAGCGTCTGGACGCCACCTTGCTGGATCGGATGATGGTGCGTTGCACGGATCGTCTGAGCCTGTTTGCTGCACCGGCAACGCTGGACGCGGACTGGGACATCGACACCGAAGCTTTCGACGAGGTGACCAACCGCATCCGTAGCACGGCACCGTTTGTGGTGCTGGACCTGCCGCATCTGTGGTCGGGCTGGATGCGTTCGCAGCTGGTCTCGGCAGATGAAGTGGTGCTGGTAGCCACCCCTGATCTGGCATCGCTGCGCAACGCCAAGAACCTGATCGATCTGATCAAACAGGCGCGTCCGAACGACGCGCCACCGCGCGTCATACTCAATCAGGTAGGCATCCCCGGTCGTCCCGAGATTCCGGCCAAGGAATTCGGTCAGGCCCTCGGCATCCACCCGGCCCTGTCGATCCCGTTCGATGCCAAGGTCTTCGGATCAGCTGCGAACAACGGCCAGATGATTCTGGATAGTGCGGCCAAGACCAAGGCTGCAGAAGCCTTTGAAACTCTGGCCCAAATCGTGTCTCAGCGTCAGCTTCCGGCGGTTCCGGCACACCCGCGTAAGACTTCGTCAGGCCTCGCAGGTCTGTTCAAGAGGCGTTGATAGATGTTCGGCAAACGGCAATCCACGGGCAAGCCCGGTCTGGGTCCTATTGAACCCGCAGAAGTCCTGCCTGTGCTGGATGAGCCGGTTGTGGACGAACCCGCGCCTGCACGACCGACCAAAAGCGTCTCTGCGAACCTTGACGGCTTTGGCCTAGAGGATCTGGAAGAAGTCTCGGCTGCCCCTGCTGCCGAGAAACGTGCAGGCCCGCGCAAGACGGCCGGTCTTGAGCAGATCAAAAAGGCGCAGGCCGTCACCGAGATCGTCCGCGAGCAGAGCGACTATTATCACGCCACGAAGACCACCATCTTCAATGCGCTGATGAACACCATTGACCTGTCCCAACTGGCCCAGTTGGACCAGAAGGCCGCACAGGAAGAGATCCGCGACATTGTCGCCGAACTAGTGGCGATCAAGAACGTCTCCATGTCGGTGGCCGAGCAGGAGCATCTGGTTCAGGACATCGTCAACGATGTGCTGGGCTATGGTCCGCTTGAGCCTCTGCTGGCTCGTGACGACATCGCCGACATCATGGTCAACGGTGCCAACCGCGTCTTTATCGAAGTCGGCGGTAAGGTCCAGCTGACCAACGTCCGCTTCCGCGACAACACCCAACTGATGAACATCTGTCAGCGGATCGTGTCGCAGGTCGGCCGCCGCGTCGATGAAAGCTCTCCAATCTGCGACGCCCGTCTTCCGGACGGATCGCGTGTGAACGTGATCGCCCCGCCGCTGGCGATCGATGGTCCGACCCTGACCATTCGTAAGTTCAAAAAAGACAAGCTGACCATGCGCGATCTGGTGGAGTTCGGCTCCATCAGTTCAGACGGGGCGCGCGTTCTCGGCGTCATCGGTGCCTCGCGCTGTAACGTGCTGATCTCAGGCGGTACAGGTTCGGGCAAGACCACCTTGCTCAATACGATGACCGCCTTCATCGACCCGACAGAGCGCGTTATCACCTGTGAAGACGCCGCCGAACTGCAGCTTCAACAGCCGCACGTGGTGCGTCTGGAAACCCGTCCGCCGAACCTTGAGGGTCAGGGCCAGATCAGCATGCGCGATCTGGTGAAGAACTGTCTGCGTATGCGTCCTGAACGCATCATCGTCGGCGAAGTCCGTGGCCCCGAGGCCTTTGACCTGCTGCAAGCCATGAACACCGGCCACGACGGCTCGATGGGTACGCTGCACGCCAACAGCCCGCGTGAAGCCATCAGCCGTATGGAATCGATGATCACCATGGGTGGCTATGGCCTGCCGTCCAAGACCATCCGCGAAATGATCGTCGGCTCGATCGACATCATCATTCAGGCCGCGCGTCTACGCGACGGTTCGCGCCGCATCACCCACGTGACCGAAGTCGTGGGTCTCGAAGGCGATGTGATCGTGACGCAGGATCTGTTTGTCTACGATATCACCGGCGAAGACGCCGCAGGCCGCGTGAGTGGTCGTCACCGTTCCACCGGTATCGCCCGTCCCCGCTTCTGGGACCGCGCACGCTATTATGGCCTCGAGCGCGAACTGGCTGATGCTCTGGACGCAGCGGAGTAACGATCATGATGATGGCTCTGGCAGCGCTATTGGCCTTCATCACCATCGCGGGGCTCGGTTGGGTCTTCGTTGGCGGTGACAGCAGCGCGACCGACGGTGTGCGCCGCGCCAAGGCACTCGCGGCGTCGCGACCGGCACAATCCAACCAGGGCCGCCGCAATGCACAGGCTCCGGTCACGCCCGAAGCCCGTCGCAAGCAGATCCTCACACAGTTGCAGGACGCAGAGCGCCGCGACCGCAAGGCCCGTGTGAGCCTGGGTGCGCGCATTCGTCAGGCCGGCCTCAATATCTCGCTGCGGACCTATCTGCTGGTCAGCCTGGGCCTTGCGGTCGTGGGCTTCATCATCCCGCTGGTACTGGGCCTGAATATCTTCATGTGCCTTGGCGTGATGATCGTGTTCGGCCTTGGCTTGCCGCGCTTCTATCTGGGCTTCCTGGCCAAGCGCCGGATCAAGAAATTCTCGGCGGCATTCGCCGATGCGGTCGACATTCTGGTGCGCGGTATCAAGACCGGTCTGCCGGTCAACGACTGCTTCAAGATCATTGCACGCGAAAGCCCCCAGCCGCTGGGCGGCGAGTTCCAGCGCATGCTGGAAGGCTTGGGCGTCGGTATGTCCCTGCCCGAGGCGCTGGACCGCATGTATGACCGGATGCCTACGCCTGAGCTGAAATTCTTCTGCATCGTGATTGCGATCCAGCAAAAGACGGGCGGTAACTTGGCCGAAGCCCTGACGAACCTGACCTCGGTTCTGCGCGCACGTCGTCTCATGCGCGAGAAGATCAAGGCCATGTCGTCCGAAGCGGTCGCTTCGGCCCTTATCATCGGCGCGCTACCGCCGCTGGTTATGACCATGGTTATGGTCACCAGCCCCAGCTACATGATGACGATGTTCACCGATATCCGTGGCCAGTTTATGCTGTTGGTAGCAGCATGCTGGATGGGCATCGGCATCTTCGCCATGAAGCGTATGATCAACTTCAAGTTCTGATCGGGGACGCGACGTGGAAGCCTTTATCCGTTTCATCACCACACCGGAAAACCTGCTCTCGGTAGGTGTGGCTATCGCCGTGTTCGCATCGCTGTTCACCCTGTTGACCAGCTTTGGCGGCGGTCAGGACCTTGAAAAGCGTATCAAGCACGTCGCCGACCGCCGTGAGGATCTGCGCCGTCGTTCTCGCTCGGCCATGCAGGGCGGCACCACGCCCACTCTGCGCCAGAGCGACGAGGGCTTTAAGAAGCGCGTCGTTGACCGGCTGAACCTGATGACCCTGCTCGAAGACCCAAAGGTCAACGAGAAGATCATGCAGGCCGGTTTCCGTGGTCAAAGCCCGATCACGACCTTCTACTTCTTCCGCCTGATCATGCCGTTCGTGCTGATGGTCGTTGCGGCTTTCTACATATTCGCGCTGACGCACTTCGACATTCCGCTGATGACCAAGATCGCGATTGTGGCTGTGGCGTTTGCCATCGGCTTCTATGCGCCGAACATCTACCTGTCGAACCGCATCCAGAAGCGCCGCCAGAAGATCATCGAGGCCTTCCCGGATGCGCTGGACCTGCTGCTGATCTGCGTGGAATCCGGCATGTCGATCGAGGCCGCCATCCAGAAGGTCAGTCAGGAAATCGGCACCCAGTCACTGGAACTGGCCGAGGAACTCAGCCTGATGTCGGCCGAGCTGTCGTATCTGCCGGATCGCCGCATGGCCTATGATAATCTGGCGCGCCGTACCCAACATCCGGGGATCAAGTCGGTGGCCACGGCTATGACGCAGGCGGAAACCTACGGCACGCCGCTCAGTACCGCGCTTCGCACCATGGCCAAGGAAAACCGCGAGCTTCGTCTGGCCGCAGCGGAAAAGAAAGCCGCCGCTCTGCCAGCTCAGCTTACCGTGCCGATGATCATCTTCTTCTTGCCGGTGCTGTTCGTGGTCATCTTGGGACCGGCGATCATCAGTATCATCGACATGATGGCAAGCGGCGGCTGATAGCCGACAGGGTCGAGGCGGGCTTTAAGCCTCGACCGCTTCTTTCAGGCGCTCGCCGATCTGCTCCATAGCCTGACGCAGTTTGGCGCGATGCTTGTCGTGGAACATCTCACCGCGTAGGCCGGCGAACATGATCCCCATGGTTACGATGGTCGCGCCCTTCTCGACCTCGTCCAGAATGATGAAGCGCGACGAGTTCGACAGGAAGCCACGCTTGTCATTGATGACCAGCTTGCCCACCGGCACCCAGTCAACCACGACGGCCTGCGCCTGACGCGCAGGGATATCGGGATAGGCTTCCTGATAACGGATGACTGCGCCCTGACGGATCGCGCCCTCTACATTCTGTTCGTAGGGGTTCCAGTGCTGCCAGCGTTCAAGGTCGCCGATAAGCTCCCAGATGTGCTCTGCCGATGCGCGAATGCCGATACGGGTTTCGATACGCGTGCTGTCCATATCCTGCCTCTGACATGAGCGCGATCAGGTGAAAAGGGGCAAAGCCCGCCGGACGATGAAATCGCAGCCCGCAATCGGGATCAAGCGCGGCAGTTGGGCGTTTAATTCGCATATCCCCTAACGCCGTGAGGCAGACCGTATATGAGCAAGATTCCTGTCGATCTCCCGCCGGACACCTATCCGGTCACCCAGAGAAGGGCGGCACGCAAGGGCGGCAATGTGGTGCTGTTTGTTGGCGTGTTCGCAGCGGCGTTCGCCTTAATCTGGATGCTGCTGGAAATTTTCTAGGCCGCGCGCGTCTGTGCCGCTATTGGGCAGGCAAACGAAAGGTCTCTCCAATGATCCAACGCATCCAGTCCGACGCCCGCATGAGCCAGGCTGTCGTCCACAACGGCGTCGTCTATCTGGCAGGTCAGGTTGGCGAGCCGGGCGACGACGTCGTTACCCAGACCCGCACCGCGCTGGCCGAAATCGACGCCTTGCTCGCAGAAGCAGGGACCGACAAGTCGAAGATTCTAACGGCAACCATCTGGCTGGCCGACATCGCTGATTTCGACAAGATGAACAGTGTCTGGGACGCGTGGGTGGATCAAGCCAATCCGCCCGCGCGCGCGACGGGTGAATCCAGACTGGCCGCGCCCGAGTATCTGGTCGAAGTCATCGTCACGGCAGCGGTGTAATGGACGATAAATCCGAACTCGAGCGTTTCCGCGCTGCGCGGGTCACGGCGCTATACCGGCTCGATCTGATCGAGAAAGGCGCGCAGATCCATTATGATGACGGCACGCCCGTAGATATGGCATCCGAAGCCAGCCGCCTGAAGGATCAGGTCGCGGACATGGATCGCCGCATCCGTAATCTGGAAGACAAGATCAAGCGCCAGTCCATGAACTGACGCGAGAGCGTATTATGGCGTGGCGGTCACAGCGGGGCCGCCCGTCGCACTGGCCGTCGTCGTTGCCGCCACAGGCTTGGACGGTGCCACCTGGACGTGGCCCCGCGCCGTAGGCACAGCCGCATTGCCACGGTCCATCAGGATGGGCGTGAGAGCGAAAACAGCCACTAGCGCCCCGACGATCAGAGCGATGATCGCGACTGCCACTGTCATCATGGTATTGCGACGGCGACGTCGGTTAATCCCGACCGGTACCTTGCGCACGATGATGTAGGGGCGACCGTCAAAGGCTTCAGAGCCAATGATATTATGTTGGGACAAACTGAACGCTCCCGAGCCAGACAGTAATCGGCTTAAGACTCCTGATCGGTAAGGCCAAACAATGTCCGTGAAATGATCGTCCTATGTCACCCGCGCGTTTGGCCCGAAATCTTCGGGCCAATCGCGCATCAGTGACAAGGTTACAGGCTCAGGTTAACCGTGCGGCCATTACGGATCTGAACCTGCTGCATGATCACCGTAACAGGGCCCGAACCGGCGCGGACCGGCGCAATCACGTACCAGCGACCGTCCGGCAGGCCGTCGAAGCTGAAGCTGTTGTTCTCGCACGTTGTCGAGCGGACGTACTCGCGATAGTCCTCGTTCGGGTCCGACACAGTGCGCGCGCGAACCACATCGGCGGGCAGCTGCGCGCGGGCGGTCGATCCGTACAAGGTGCGGAAACGCGCATCGGTGAACGGGGTCGACGGGGTCAAGCCGACCGAGCCAACGCATGCGAAGGCGACATTGTCCTGCGACGAGGCGATCTTGCCGTCGATGCCGCCCTGGCCAGCGCCAGCGGACCAAGCGAAATCAGCCTTGTTGAAAGCACCCGAGGCCGTGGCGACCGGCACCGACGATGTCGGCATCGACGAACACGCCGCCAAAGATCCGGCCCCTGCCAGAGCGGCCAGTGCAAGAGCGGGGCGGATGGCGGAGATGAGCTTAATCGACATTCGAACCTCGTTAGATGGGGGCCTTCAGGCATGGCCCCTAAGGTGACGCAGTGTCAAGCTTGTCCACGGACGGGGTGTGGTCCACAAGTGTCAAAACGTCCGCAAACCATAATGGCTGCCGCAAAGCTCGGCGGACAAATGAGGAAACCCCCGTTCCAGTCATGACTGTAACTTTCGAAGATATCCGCGCCGCCCAACAGCGCATCGCCGGTCAGGTTGATCGCACGCCTGTGCGCCACTCGCGCCGCCTGTCGCAACTGACAGGGGCCGACATCTGGATCAAATACGACAACCTGCATTTCACCGGATCGTTCAAGGAGCGCGGCGCGCTGAACCGCCTGCTGCAACTGACGCCCGAAGAGAAAAAGCGGGGTGTCGTTGCTGCCTCGGCAGGCAACCACGCACAGGCTCTGGCCTATCATGGCGGGCGTCTTGGCGTGCCTGTCACCATCGTCATGCCCGAGGGCACACCCTTTGTGAAGGTCGACGGCACGCGCGCGCACGGTGCCAATGTGGTGATCCACGGCCTGGACTTTTCAGGCTCGACCGAAGAGGCCAAGCGGCTTCAACTCGAGCATGGCTATGTCTTTGTTTCGGCCTTCGACGACGAGGGCATCGTTGCCGGGCAGGGGGTCTGCGGTCTCGAGTTTGTCGAGGATGCGCCCGATCTGGACGCCCTGATCATCCCCATCGGCGGCGGCGGTCTGATTGCAGGCAGTGCGATTGCGGCAAAAGGCCTCAAGCCGGACATCAAGATTTTCGGCGTCGAGGCTGCGCGATACCCGTCTTTCACGGCCCGTCGTCGCGGCGAGCCCCCCGTCTGCACGGGCCAGACCATCGCCGAGGGCATCGCCATCAAGGCCGTGGGCGAGATTCCGTTCGCCTTGTGCAACGATCTGGTCGACGAAATCTTTGTCTGTGAAGAAGCCGACTTTGAAAAAGGCGTGGCCTTGCTGGCGACGCTGGAAAAGACGGTCGCAGAGGGCGCGGGCGCAGGTGGTCTGGCCGCCATTCTGGCTAATCCCGAACGCTTCAAAGGCATGAAGATCGGCATCGAGTTGACGGGCGGCAATATCGATGCCCGCATGTTGGCCGTAGTGCTGAACCGCGAGATGGTGCGCGAAAAGCGCCTGATCGTTTACCGCATTCTGGGCGATGACCGTCCGGGAATGCTGTCGGCGATGGCTGCCGTCATCGGGGGGCTTGGCGGCAACATCATTGATGTGGTTCACAACCGCCTTGCACTGGACGTGCCGGCCAAGGGGGCGGAGTTCGACATCATGGTCGAGACCCGCGATGCCCGACACGCCGAAGACATTGGACAAGCCTTGAAGGACAAGGGTTATGAACTTCGCATGGGCTAAGCCCGCTACTGTCGTTGCGGCCATTGCAGCGCTGGCTCTGGGGGCTTCGGCCTGTGGTCGGAGCGAACGTGCCCCGTCGATTGATGACGAGGCCGCCATCAAGGCCGCGCAGGAATTCCTGATCGAAAATGGTACGAAGGACGGTGTCAAAACCCTCCCGTCAGGTCTTCAGTACAAGGTCATCGCTTCGGGACCCGCCACTGGCGTCCAGCCCGACAGCAATGATCTGGTGCGGGTGCACTATGAAGGGACGCTGACCGACGGGACGGTGTTCGACTCCTCGTTCGATCGCGGCACGCCCGCCATTTTCGCGCCGGAACAGGTCGTGCCGGGCTGGACCGAGGCCCTGCAATTGATGCGGCCGGGCGACGAGTGGTTCCTCTATGTTCCGCCCGCGCTTGGATATGGCGAAAGCCAGGCGGGTCCGATCCCGCCGCACTCTGTGCTGGTGTTCCGCTTGAAGGTGCTGGACGTGGCACCTGTTCCGGGCGGTCACAAAGGTGGACCCGCCGTTAACGGCTAAGGCTTTACGCCTCCCATTCGCTCCTGACCGAAGCCTCGCTCTCGGTCGGGAGCTTTTCTTTTTTCGCCGTCTCGAAGTTCTGGGGCGAGAGCTGTTTCAATGCCCACACCGCCGTTGCGCGCACGACCGCGTCCGGGTCATCCAGCAGTCCCTCGACCGGAGCAATCAAGTCTGCGTCGTTCGAGTTGCCAGCAGCGTGCAAGACGTTGCGGATAAAACGGTTGCGTCCGATCCGTTTCACCGGCGACTTTGTGAACAGGGCGCGGAACGCCGCATCATCCAATAAAAGTAGATCGGCAAGCTTGGGCGACACCAACGCCTCGCGTGCCTGCAGGCGGGTTTCCTGCGCGGTCTGTGCGAACTTGTTCCACGGACAGGCGGCCAGACAGTCGTCGCAACCATAGATGCGGTTGCCCGTCATCGAGCGAAACTCGCGGGGCCATACCCCGCCATACTCGATGGTCAAATAGGACAGACAGCGCCGCGCATCCAGCTGGAACGGGGCGGGAAAGGCCTTGGTCGGACAGGCGTCCAGACAGGCGCGGCATGATCCGCAGTACTGAACCTCGGCCTTGTCCGCTTCGATCTTGGCGGTGGTCAGGATGGTGCCGATGAAGAACCAGCTTCCCAATTCACGGCTGAGAAGGTTGGTGTGCTTGCCTTGCCAGCCCATGCCAGAACGCTCGGCCAGAGGCTTTTCCATCAGGGGGGCGGTGTCGACAAACACCTTGACCTCTTCGCCCAGCCGTGCGCCGATCTGGCCCGCCAGTATCTTGAGGCGGCCCTTGATGACCTCGTGATAGTCATCACCGCGGGCATAGACGGAAATATAGCCGTTTGCAGCCTCGTCCAGTTCAGGGCGCGGGTCATGATCGGGTCCATAGTTCATGCCCAGCACAATGGCTGTCTCCGCACCCTCCCACATGCCATTGGGATGGCTGCGGCGCTCCAGCGTGGTTTCCATCCACGCCATCTCGCCATGATAGTCGGACTCTACGAAGGACTTTAGCCGCTCGCCCGCCAGCCACGGGTCGCGTACGTCCGCAAAGCGGCAAACGCTGAAGCCCAGTTCAGCGGCGCGCTTACGAATAAAGTCTCTGGGGTCGGCAGCCATCTGCGCCCTCTACGCCGTTGGAGGCCTAGAAGTCGAGGTCCGTGTACCAGCCTGCGGGAGATACGCCGGGCAGTCGGTCTGACAAGAGCGTACGGAAACAGGGCCGCGACTTGATCTTGGAATACCAGACCTTGAGCGACGGCACGACGCCCCACGGCATCTCGCCGAAGTAGTCGAGAACCGACAAATGTCCCGCCGCGACGATATCGGCCTGACTGATCCGGCGACCCGCAAGCCAGTCGCGCGCGGCGGCCAGTTCTTCCAGCATCACCAGATGGTGCTTCAGAGCCTCGCGGCCCTCGCGCAGTTGGCGGGCATCGGGAGAGCCCAGACGGAGCAGGGGCTTCTCGACACGTTCGTGCAGAAGAATGGAGTCTACGTCGTCCGAGAAACGTCGGCTGAACCACGTCACCAGACGGCGCGCCTCGGCGCGTTCGGCAACATCGCTGGACAGCAGGACTTCACCTTTTCCGCGATCCTCGATCCAGCCGAGGATGGCATCCAGTTCGCACAGATTTATCGAACGGCCCCGCTCGATAATGTTCAGAACGGGCGGCATCCCCGAGGGATTGAGCTCGAACAGGGGGCAGCTTTCATCCCACGGACGCACCAGTTCCTCGCTCCATTCAATCTTGGCTTCACCCAGCGCCAAGCGCGCCGCGCGGGAGGCGGGGTGAAAAGCGAAATGGTACAGGACGGCAGGGGATGACATTGCGCCCACTCAAAGCACGCTGCCCGTTAAGAGTACGTTTACCGCAAATGGATCGCGACGTTTTTCCTTAACCCCAAGGGCCGGAAGATTCATCGCCGGGTGACGGCGCGTGCAGGTCCGTGGCGTGACCCGCGGGAACCGGATGGGGATCGGCGTGAATGATGATGTCGGCGTTGGGAAAACGCTCCAGCACCCGCTTCTCTGCCGCCACCACGATGTCGTGGGCATCCACAAGACTAAGGGATGCATCCAGATCGACGTGCATCTGCACCATCAGGGTCGCGCCTGCGATACGTGTGCGAAGTTGGTGAACGTTGGACACGCGGGGATCAGCCAGTACCGCGCTGACGACCGCATTGCGATCCTCGTCGGGGGCGGCGGCATCCAGCAGGTGGCTGGACGCAGTCTTGGCCAAGCCGATGGCACCCCAGCCGAGCCACACCGCAACAACCAGACCTGCGGCCGCATCCAGTCCTGGTGCCTTGAGCACAGCACCGGAGATCACGCCGATCAGCACCACGGCGTTCGCGGCCAGATCTGCAGCATAGTGGGCGCGGTCACCTTCGACGGCCACCGAGCCGGACGCCTTCAATGCGCGGCCCTGTTGCCAGATCAGCCATGCGGTCAGTGCCATGGAGATCACCATGACGCTGATGGCCCAACTGCCTCCGTTTACGGCGACGGGATTGAAGATGCGGCGCACGCCCTCCAGTCCGATAAAGACCGCCGAGGCTGCGACGAGGCCGGATTGCACCAGCGCCGCCAGACTTTCCGCCTTGCCGTGACCATAGCGATGCTCGGCGTCAGGCTCGGCGGCGGCCCAGCGTACCGCGAAAAAGGTGGCCAGCGATGCGACGAGGTCCAGCGCGGAATCCGTCAGGCTGGCCATGATGGACACCGATCCCGACGCGCCATAGGCGAACGCCTTGATAAGAACCAGAATGATGGCGACGCCAACACTCAGGGTCGTGATGCGCTTGTTGATGGCGGCGGTGTCTGTGGTAGCGGTGGTCATATCCACCTTGTCGCGCAAAAGGTGTGTTTCGCCAATGGCGGCAAAGGCCGCAGAGGGCTAAGATTATCGCCTGAACCGGCTTGGCCGCCATGGTGCCGAGCCTGACTACTGTGAGGAACTATGGCCGATTGGCTGATTGCGATCCTGATGGGGATCGTCGAGGGCTTGACGGAATTCATCCCGGTGTCGTCGACCGGACACCTGCTGCTGCTGGGCCATTTCCTGGGCTTTGAAAGCACGGGCAAGACGTTCGAAATCGTGATCCAGCTGGGTGCCCTCCTCGCGATCATCAGCATCTATTTCAAACGCCTGATCTATCTCGCTACCCGCTGGCCGGTCGATGCCGAGGCGCGTCGCTTCCTCATCGGTCTGCTGGTGGCCTTTATTCCTGCGGTGATCATCGGTTTCGCAGCCTATGACTTCATCAAACAGGTCTTGTTCGAGACGCCGCTGGTCATCTGTGTGGCGCTGATTGTCGGGGGCTTCCTGCTGCTCTGGCTGGACCGCATCAAGAAGGTGCCGGTCTATCTGGATGCCGACAAATACCCGCTGCGGGTCTATTTGCTGATCGGCTTGTTCCAGTGTCTGGCCATGATCCCCGGGGTCTCGCGCTCGGGGGCGACTATTGCCGGTGGGCTTTTGCTGGGAACCGACAAGCGTTCGGCCGCCGAATTCAGCTTCTTCCTTGCCCTGCCGACCATGGGCTCGGCGGTGTTTTGGGACCTGCTTCAGAACCGTGCCAATCTGAACTTTGACGACATCGGACTGATCGTCATCGGCTTTGTGTCAGCCTTCCTTGCGGGTCTGGCGGTCGTGAAATTCCTGCTCGACTTCGTCTCCAAGCGCGGCTTCGGTCCGTTCGCATGGTGGCGCATTATCGTTGGCGTCGCCGGCCTGATCGGACTTGCGGTCACCGGCGGCTTCTAAAGCAGCCAAAAGAAAAGGGGCTCCGTCGGGAGCCCCTTTTTTGTGGTTGGTCTTGGTCGCGGATCAGGCCGTAACGGCGGCGTACTGACCGCCATCGCGGTAGCGCCACAGATAGCCTTCGGCGATAGCCTTCATGCCGGTGGGCTCGATGCCCAGATCGGCGAAGCCCTTGGCACCTTCGGCAACCACGTTGTCGGTGCCCAGCATCTTGACCTGATCGACGGTCAGGGCCGGGGTCAGACCGATGGCCGCAGGGATCTGTGCCAACGAGGCAATCGCCTTGGCGGCAATAGTCGGCAGGGCAACGGCCATACGGCTGCGGCCGGTCTCGGCCAGCACGTAATCGATGATTTCCTTTATCGTCCACACGGTCGGGCCGCCCAGTTCGAAGGTTTCGCCGGAAAAGCGGGTGTCTACGGTGGCGCGGGCGATGGCCTCGGCCACGTCCATGACGTGCACCGGCTGCAGGCGGCTGTTGCCTTCGACCACGGGCATGACGGGCATGCGCGAGGCCATATTGCCGAAGCGGTTCAGGAACTGGTCTTCCGAGCCGAAGATCACCGACGGGCGAACCACGATGGCACCGGGGAAGGCTGCGCGAACAGCTTGTTCGGCTTCGCCCTTGGTGCGGGCATAGGCGGCGTCGCTGTTAGCGTCTGCGCCAAGAGCCGACATCTGAACCAGTTGCTTCACGCCGGCTGCGGCGGCAGCCTCGGCAATGTTGCGCGAACCGTCGACGTGCAGGGCGTCGAATTTGCGGCCACCCGTCTCGTACAGAATGCCCACCAGATTAATGGCGGCATCGGCACCTTGAAGAGCCGCGACGACGTCTTCCTTCTTGGTGATGTCGCAGAGGGTCAGTTGCACCTGACCGACATCGCCAGCCATACGCAGTTCATGAGCCAGCGCAGGCTTGCGCACAGCAATGCGGATACGCCAGCCGCGACGGGCCATGGCACGCGCGACCTGAGCGCCAACAAAGCCCGAGCCTCCGAAGATGGTCACCAGACCGGGGGCAAGTTCAGCCATTATTTGCGTGCTCCAAACACCAGACCGCATGCGCCCCTTGGCGCACGCGATGAAATCTACGTCGGGGGCTTAACCGATGCGAGCCGCGCCCGCAACAAACTGGGGCTTCAAGGCCCGTTTGAAGACTTTAATCGAATGCATGCCGCACCTTTTCTCCTGCACAGCCGTGGCTTGTGCGACACGCCATTCAGGATTGTGCACTCTGGCGGAACGAAAGTTGCTCGCAGCCACTAATGGTTCACACGAATTATGGCAGGAAATGGTTCACTCAGGTCCTGTTCATTTTGTCTGTTCTTTCCTGTCTCCATCCCCCTACGGGTTTGAAAGGGTTTCAAGATGATCGCGGCGCTGGCCTTGCTGGTTATGGCAGGGGCAAATCCTATTCCGCAGCCCGCCGTAAAGCCGGTGGCCGCATTGGTGCGCGTGCGTCGTCAGGCTGTGCCGACTGAAATGGTGCAGTCCATACCCGTGACCCTGCATCAGCCAACGGTCTGCGCCGCCCATATGGAACTCCTGCTGGAGAAGCTGTCGGCGCGCGATGAAGAGCCGGATGCCTCGTTCCTCATGGTTCAGGAATACTGGCAAGAGCGCCTTCCCGACCCGGACGGTCCGGGGGCCATTTCTGACGATCTGTTTGCCCGCATCAAAGAGCGGTTGGACGCAACCGCCACCAATGACGCCCAGACCTATCTCGCAAGCCTTCAGGAATGCGTGGTCGCCGCTGCCCGCAGCGGCGCGCTGCAATAGGGCTTGATTATCTTCCCATAACGAAAAGGGCCGCCCTCCTGATGGAAGGCGGCCCTCTTTCGTTTAGCGCCAGTCCTTATGGACGGCCCACCACCGCGTCGACGGAGTTGGTCGTCACCGGATGGTACAGCGGACGCGACTTGGCATAGATGCGGCGTGCGATCGGTTGACCCCAGTCGCCCTGTGCCCACAAGGTGTTGAACAGGGGCAGGACGAATTTGCGGCGACCCACGCTGGTGAGGAATTTATCCGCAGTCGCCACCGACGGCTCATAGCGGTGCGCCAATGCGACTTGCAGCCACGCGAACAGCACCTCGGAGTTGCCCACCGCGTTCAGATCCAGCGTGCGGTCCAGATCGGCGAGTTGCGCTTGGGTGAGCCAGGACTTGGCACCGTCGGTCGGACGCCACGACAGGAAGTGCTGGCGCTGCTGGGTATTCCAGTTGGCCCACGGAATGGCCGAGGCCGGTCCCTTGGCCACATAGAAAGCCTGCGCCGCCTGATCGACGACGGTAAAGGCGTTCGATACCGGAGCGACGGCGTTGGACGGCAGACCCGGTTGATGGATCCACTGTTCCATCATCAGGGCGCGTTCCAGTTGCGCGTCACCCTTCACCAGATGGGTGCGGATGTCCTCGAGGAAGCGGTCCGTGGTCATCGGCCGCCAAGCATTGCGCTCGAAATAGCCGCGCATCCAGACGTCGAACTTCTCGCGCCCGACGATGCGCTCGATCGTGCGCAGGAAGGCCGCCCCCTTGTCGTAGGCGATAGTGTTCATGCCCTCGTCAGGGTCACGCCCTTCGAGCTCCAGCTTCAGGCGGGTGTCTGCCGGATCAAGCGTCACCAGTTCTTCCTGAAGGCCGGTCCATGCCAGAACCTGTTCCTGAACCGCAGCGTCATGGCCGTAGATCGACTCCATGATGCGGTTTTCGAAATAGGAGGTGAAGCCTTCGTTCAGCCAGAAATCGTCCCACGTGGCATTGGTCACGAGGTTGCCCGACCAGCTGTGCGCCAGTTCGTGCGCGACCAGCGACACCAGCGAACGGTCCCCCGCGATGATGGTCGGCGTGGCGAACGTCATCATCGGGTTTTCCATACCGCCAAACGGGAAGCTGGGCGGCAGGACCAGCAGGTCATAGCGGCCCCACTGATACGGGCCATAGAGCGCCTCGGCGGCGTCGACCATTTCGGCCGTGGGTTCCAACTCATGGTGCGAGGCGGCCAAGCGGCTCGGCTCGGTCCAGACGCCGGTGCGTTCGTCA
Organism: Brevundimonas sp. GN22; assembly: GCF_054824005.1. NCBI lineage: Bacteria > Pseudomonadati > Pseudomonadota > Alphaproteobacteria > Caulobacterales > Caulobacteraceae > Brevundimonas > Brevundimonas sp. GN22. The sequence continues at coordinate 26,693 of NZ_JSYD01000033.1, forward strand.
AACGCCTTGAACTCGATGTCGCCGATGGCGAGCGCGATCAGGTAGGGCGGGATCGGCTTGTCGAGGGCGAAGCTGAACGCTTGCGTACCTTGGTCGATGGCTTCGTCGGTCCGTGTGCGGTCTTCGGCAGACATGACCGCACGCAGGCCCTCCGGCACCACAATGCGGGCGCTGTAGGTCTGACGGATGCCAGGGCTGTCCTGCGTCGGAATCCAGGTGCGGGTCAGGATCGCCTGACCCTGGCTGAACAGATAGGGCTTCTTGCCGCCTGCGGTCTGCTGCGGAGACAGCCATTGCAGGGCCGAGGCATCGGGACGGGTGGCATATTCGATCGAGATATCGATCTGGCTCGCAGCCATAGCCTGAGGAATGGTGATGATCAGAGGCTGACCCTTGATCGGATCGGACGCGCCAAGCGTAAAGGGCATGGCCGCACCGCTGGAACCGTTGCGAACCGACTTGATGTCGAGGTTCTTGGCATCCAGCACGACTTCGCGTGCGCCCTGCTGGAGGGCGACCACCAGATTGGCGTAGCCGCTGAGGGTCTTTGCCTCGAAATCAGCCGTCAGGTTCAGATCGACGTGCTTGACGGCGGCTTCGTTGGGGCGCGCATAGGAGTGGGTGTCGGTGACATAGGCCTGCGCCGCTCTATCAGACACAGCCATACCCGCCATGGCCGCCGCCACGGTGGCTTCAGCCGAAGAGAAAGCGGCGGGAACGCCGATACGGTTGGATTGCATTGGCGACGATACCTCGCCTGCAGATGCGGAAGAGGTGGACGTGGCGCAGGCACCAAGGCTGAAGGATAGTGCGGTTACGAGGGCAAGGGCGGACGCCTTGCCTGCCAGACGGAAGTTCATCGGCAGCTCCTGAATTCAGATGCTGCCGAAGTGCCCCCGTTCTGGCGAAAAGATCAAGTTACAGCGTGGTGAGATGAATGGCGGGCTTTGAACAGTTTGCCCTTCTCCGCCCACAGCACCAGCACAAGGCCAACAAGCGACAGGGCTGCAAAACCCACCGTCAGCGGCACGGTGGTGCCGTCAAAGCTCTGGCCGATGGCAAAGCCCAGCAAGGCACCGATAATTGTCGAGATAAAGCCCTGAACTGACGAGGCGGTCCCTGCGATATGGCCCATCGGCTCCATCGCCATCGAGCCGAAATTACCGGCGACCAGACCGAAGCAGAACATCTTGCAGCCTTGCAGGATGGAGAAGGTCCAAATGTTGTCGAGACCGGCCAGAGAGATACCGGCGTGCACAAGGCTGAAGAAGATGAAGCCCATCAGCGCCGAGTGGGAAATCAGGCGCGAGCCCAACTTTTCCACCAACTGCGAGTTCAGCAGCGACGAGACGGCAATCCCGCAGGCCACCAGCGCAAAGACGGTAGTGAACAGTTCGGGTGCCTTGAACACGTCAAAGAAGATTTGCTGCGACGAGTTGATGAAGCCGAACAGACCGCCAATGATGAAGGTCATAGCCAGCGTATATCCCATGGCCTGACGGTTGGTCAGGGCCTGACGGAATGCCTGGGCAATCGGGGCCAGACGGATTTCGCGACGGTCTTCTGGGTGCAGGGTCTCGGGCAGGCGAAGGCCGGCCCAGATCATGAACGTCCCGCCAAACAGAGCGAAGATCCAGAAAATCCACTGCCACGGTCCCACCAGCAGGACCAACTGCCCCACGGTCGGCGCAAGGATTGGCACGCCCAGAAACACCAGGAAGCTCAGTGACATGACGCGGGCCATGGTGCGGCCCTCATAACGGTCGCGAACGATTGAAACGGCCAGAACGCGGGTTGCAGCCACACCCATGCCCATGCCGATGCGGGCCAGCAGCAGCAGCGTAAAGCTGTGCGAGAAGGCTGCGACAACGGAGAAGGCCACATAAATGCCGATACCGATCAGCAGCACAGGCTTGCGGCCAAAGCGATCCGACAGTGGGCCATACGCCAGTTGGGTCACCCCGAAGCCCAACAGATAGGCGGTGATGATCCACTGGCGGCTGTTTTCGTTTGTGACACCCAAATCAGCGCCGATGGCAGGCAGCGCCGGCAGCATGGCATCAATAGCCAGCGCATTCAGCGCCATCATGATGGCGATCAAACAGACGAACTCGGCAAAGCCGGGGCCTTTGGCGGGCGTAGGGGAAGTGGATGTCATGCCTTGCTGATGCCGTCTGCGTCCGTGTGACGCAACCCCGTTCATTGACGCTAGGGGAAACTGTGGGCGGACGTGGCAACCTTGCCAATATTACTAATATAATTGTTAGTAGAGTATGGCATTGATCTCCTATCTCCGCAGTTGGGCACTTATCGGTGCCCTGTTGCTGGCTATAATCTGCGTATCGGGTGGCCTGTTGGCGCTGCGCCGCCCATCCATGGCCGATTGGCCGCGCCTAGAGACCCAATCAGGCGACGGCTTCGGGGTATGGTTCTACGGCACATCTTCGCTGGCCTTTGTCGATCGGGACGGGGCCTTTGTGCTTGACGGCTTCGTCAGCCGGCCTTCGATCGGGCGTATCATTTTCAGCCGTATCCGCGCCGACGACACCCTCGTCCGCCGGACGTTTTCGTCCAGCGGTGTCGGGTCGGTTTATGCTGTGCTGACCGCTCACAGCCACTACGATCACGCAATGGATGCGGCCGCCGTGGTTCGGCAGTTCGGCGGAGAGGTGTGGGGGACGGCGTCGACCGCCAAGATAGCCAGCGCAGAGGGCGTCGCTCATCGATTGGTCTCAGCAGGAGACGTGCTTCAGGCAGGCGGGTTCACCGTGCGGGTCTTTGGCAACGGCCATTCGCCGGGTGGGATTGCCATGGATGATATCGGCGACGACTTTCAGGTTCCGGCCAAGGTGAAGGACTACCGTTATGGCGGGGGCTTGGGTCTTCATCTGACCCGGGATCGTTGCCGGATTATGGTCATCCCGAGTTCAGGCATGCCTGACCGCGATCTGGCAGCTTATCCGGCGGATGTGATCTTCCTGTCCATCGCGCAGCTTGGGCGTCAGGATGCGGACTATGTCCGCCGCTATTACGACGCCACGGTAAAGGCCAGCGGGGCCAGACTGGTCGTCCCGATACATTGGGACGACTTTACCCGTCCGTTGGCCAAGCCGCTTGTGCCCTTGCCGTATATGGTCGAGCGCACGGACAAGGCTATGCGCTATATTATGGCGATCAAAGATGACGATGTTCAGGTGAGACTGTCCGTGGTCGGGAGCGCCCTTCAACTGCCGGCCCCTTGTAACGGCTAGCTTGTCTTTAACAGGGTTAGCGCTTCGTCCAGAGTTTCCATCCAGCCGCGTTCGTGCCGGATGCCTGCCTTTAGGATTAGGTGTCGTAACTGGCTGGCTCGGTCGGTCAGGCCCTTCGCCACATCGCGACGTTCAAACGCTTCGTACTCGGCCAGTTTGGTGCGGTGGTGTTCAAGGCGCGTCTCAAGCGTTTTGATCAGAGCCAAATCTCCGCCCTGTCCGGTTTCCAGCACGGCTTCGGCCCTCAGCCTGACCATCAGGGTGTCGCGCAGAACGGGCACAGGGTCGTCTTGCCCCAGCCATTGCCGTAACGCCTCAAAGCCTTTGGGTAGGACGTGATAGTTGCGTTTGCGCCCGCGTGCATCGGCCTCGGCTTGCGACGCGATCAGCCCTTCAGCTTCCAGTCGACCCAGTTCCCGATAGATCTGCTGGTGGGTCGCCTGCCAGAAATGGCCGATCGATTTGTCGAACCGGCGCGCCAGATCGAGGCCGGAACCGGGCGATTCAATCAGGGCCGTCAACAAGGCGTGGGGCAGGGACATGCGGGCCAATAAAGCCTGTTCGACGGTAAATGCCAACGCCTTTTGCAACCAGTTGCAAAACTGGGCGAGTGATGGTCTAGATAGCCGCCAAAGACCCCACCTGAGGCATGGACATGACCCATTATCCGCACCTGAACGCCCCGCTTGATCTGGGCTTCACCACGCTGAAGAACCGCGTGCTGATGGGCTCCATGCACGTCGGGCTGGAAGAAGCGCCCAATGGCTTCAACCGCATGGCCGCCTTCTATGCCGAACGCGCTGCGGGTGGTGTGGGACTGATCGTGACGGGCGGGATTGCCCCCAACGCCCGTGCCGCGCCGTGGCCGGGTGGCTCCAAGATGACCACCACCGAAGAGGCCGATCACCACAAGGTCGTGACCAAGGCTGTGCACGACGCAGGTGGCAAGATCGCCATGCAGATTCTGCACTTCGGTCGCTATGCCTATTCGTCGGAGTTGGTCGGCCCGTCGCCGATCAAGGCCCCGATCAACCCCTTCGTGCCGCATCCGCTGACGGGCGAAGAGGTCGAGCAGACGATCGAGGACTTCGTCAACGCCGCCTACCTTGCCCAATACGCAGGCTATGACGGCGTCGAAATCATGGGCTCGGAAGGTTACCTCATCAACGAGTTCATCGCCGAGCGCACCAACCAGCGTGACGACGAATGGGGCGGCTCATACGAGAACCGCATCCGCTTCCCCATCGAGATCGTGCGCCGCGTGCGCGAGAAGGTCGGTCCGAACTTCATCATCATCTATCGCCTGTCGATGCTGGACCTCGTGGAAGGCGGATCGACGCTGGACGAGGTGATCCAGCTAGCCCAGGCCATCGAGAAGGCCGGTGCCACCATCATCAACACCGGCATCGGCTGGCACGAAGCCCGCATCCCGACCATCGCCACCAAGGTGCCGCGCGCAGCCTTCGCGTGGGTGACGAAGAACCTGATGGGCAAGGTGGGCATTCCGCTGGTGGCCACCAACCGCATCAATACGCCTGAAGTTGCCGAGCAGGTGCTGGCAGACGGCAATGCTGACATGATCTCCATGGCCCGCCCGTTCCTTGCCGACGCCGAGTTTGTGAAGAAGGCTGCCGAGGGGCGCGCAGACGACATCAACACCTGCATCGGCTGTAATCAGGCGTGCCTAGATCACACTTTCAGTTTGCAGATCACGTCTTGCCTCGTGAACCCGCGCGCCTGCCACGAGACGGAAATTGTCATCAAATCGACTGAGGCCAAGAAGACCATTGCCGTGGTCGGTGCCGGTCCTGCGGGTCTGGCCTTTGCCACCACGGCGGCTGAGCGTGGCCACGACGTCACCCTGTTCGATGCCGACGACAAGATCGGCGGCCAGTTCAACATCGCCAAACAGGTGCCGGGCAAGGAAGAGTTCTACGAGACCCTGCGCTACTTCGGTCGCCGTATCGAACAGACGGGCGTGACGCTAAAGCTGAACACCCGCGTCTCGGCGGATGACCTCAAGGGCTTTGACGATGTGGTTCTGGCCACCGGCATCGCGCCGCGTCGTCCAGAGATCGAAGGCGTCGATGGTCCGAATGTACTGGGATATCTGGACGTGCTGCGTGACAAAAAGCCGGTCGGCGAGAAGGTCGCTATCATTGGCGCCGGCGGCATCGGTTTCGATGTGGCCGAATACCTCGTTCACGAAGGCACCAGCCCGAGCCAAGACCTTGAACTGTTCAACACCGAATGGGGCGTGGACCGCTCCTACGCGACTGCTGGCGGTTTGAAACAGCCTGCCCCCCATGCCCCCGCCCGTCAGGTCACCCTGCTGCAGCGCAAGACTTCCAAGGTCGGTGCTGGCCTTGGCAAGACGACCGGCTGGATCCACCGCGCAGGTCTGGTCGCCAAGGGGGTGAACATGATCCCTGGCTGTACCTATGAGCGCATTGACGCCTCGGGCGTGCACATCTCGGTCGATGGCCAGCCGCAACTGATCGAAGCCGATACGGTGGTTATCTGCGCCGGTCAGGATCCGGAGCGTTCGCTGCACGCGGCGCTCACGGAGGCAGGCGCGTCGGTTCACCTGATCGGCGGTGCCGACGTCGCTGCGGAACTCGACGCCAAACGCGCCATCAACCAAGGCACGGTTCTGGCCGCCGCCATCTAAAGAAAAAGGGGAGGACACCATGCTGAGCCAAGAGACAACTCTGAACCCAAAAATCATCGAGACGCTGGAGCGCTGGCACGGCGTCGTCGAGAACAAGGACATGGAGACGCTGGCGGCCATCCTGCATCCGGACGCCGTCTTCCGCTCGCCCATGGCCTTTAAGGGCTATGAGAGCGCCGCAGCCGTCCTGCTGGTGCTCAGCAATGTGATCGAGGTGTTCGAGGACTTTACCTATCACCGAAGCTTTGCCGGAGCCGACGGTCAAAGCGTGGTCCTCGAGTTTTCGGCCAAGGTCGGTGACAAATCTCTGAAGGGGATCGACATGATCCAATTCGACGAGAACGGCCTGATCACCGACTTTGAAGTGATGGTACGTCCGTTCAACGGCCTACAGGCCTTGGGGGCCGCTATGGGGGCTCGCCTAGGGCATATGCTGCCCGCCTATAAGGCCAGCTGATTTTACAACTTTGGCGCGCGTCGTTAACGGAAACTAAACCATAAAAACTAAGTTAAACAGGAATTTGCGGGCAAATACTCAGTAATACTACCTAGCAACGTAACACGGGTATGTAACGTTTTAGGGGGCAACGTGCGCAGGTAATGCGTTTGATCCGGAGCACCCCCCATGCCCACTGCCGTCGTAAATCCCTTCTCTGTCCTTGCGAAACTCGTCCCTTTTGGCGCGCCCTCGAGCGCGGGCCAGACGGTGCAGGCCAATGGCGTCCTTGATGCCTTTGGCGCTGACCGTATCTTCCTGCGTGAAGCGGCCGGAAATATCACCGGCATGGTCCGGCAAGGGGCCGATCTGCTGGTTTATGGCCCTAATGGCGAAATCCTGACGGTCCAGAACTTCTATACCGGTGTCGAGGCCAAGCACCTGCTGTTGCTGGATGGCAATGGCGGCGTCGTTGCTATGGAGACCGCGGTCGTCTCCGACGGCCCGATGGGGCTGTATTCCACCCAAGTCGCGGAACCGGCCCCGTTTGAAAGCCTGACCAACAGCCCTGATGGACGCGAGGGCTCCAGCGGCGGCGGCGCGGCTGCAGTCGTCGGAGGGTTGATGGCCGCCGGTTTCGCGGCCGCACTTTCGCAGGAAAGTGACGCTCCGACGTTCGACAGTCCGTTACCCGACACAACGCCGCCTGCAGCGCCCACAGGGCTGACATTTGCGGCGAACGGCACAAGCCTTAGCGGTACCGCAGAGCCCGGCTCGACTGTCACGGTGCGAAATGCTGCCGGTGCTGTGATCGGCAGTGCCCAGGTCGGCAATGACGGTCGGTTCACCGTCACTCTCTCCCCCGCGCTCGTTAACTCCGAAACGGTATCGGTCACGGCCACTGATCCCGCCAACAACACTTCCACCCCGTCCAGCGCCACGGCCCCCGACCTGACCGCCCCTAACGCGGCGACGGATGTGGTCGTGGCAGCCGACGGCGAGACGGTTACCGGCAAGGGCGAAGCTGGGGCCACGGTCGAGATCAGGAACAGCCAGGACGCGGTTGTCGGCACCGGACAGGTTGGCGCGGACGGGACCTTCACCGTCACCCTCGAACCCTCCCAAGTTGACGGCAGCAGCGTCAGCGTTGTGCTGACCGACGCTGCAGGCAACGACTCCGCGCCGACGACGGCGGTGTCTCCGGACCTCACGGCACCGGATGCGCCGACCGATCTGCTGGTAGGAGCGGATGGTGACACCCTGTCGGGTCGCGGTGAAGCCGGAGCGGACGTCGAGGTGCGCGACGCTCAAAACGCGGTCATCGGTACGGGACGCGTTAATCCGGATGGCACATTCAGCGTAACGCTTGATCCGGCCCAGACCGAGGGCGGCACCGTCAGCGTCGTTCTCAAGGATGCGGCTGGCAATACCTCTGCGCCGGCAACTGCTACCGCGCCCGATTTGGGTGTCGAGCCCGAGCCGCTGGGTACGCCCACTCTCGATATTCCCGAAGCGGCGGACGACATTGACGCGGTCGATCTCGATGACGGGATCGACGCCCGTGTCGGTCTGCCGAACGGCACCAATGTGGGTGACACTATCGTCATCACATTGACCTCGAACGGGGTCTCGACCGACGTTACCCACGTCGTCATCGGCGATGATATTGCACTGGGCTATGCCAACATTAACCTCGGGGCCACCTATGCGGACGGCTTCTATTCCGTCGTGGCAATCCTGCGCACCGCCGACGGTCGCGACAGCCCCCCATCCACGCCGGTAACCTTCAACCTGTCGGGCGACGAGGGATCGTATGGCGGTACCCCGCTGGGTCGACCCGACCTGACGATTGCCGAGGCCGCAGACGGCGTGGACGCCGGTGAACTGGCCGATGGTATCGAGGCACGCGTCAGCCTGCCGCAAGGGGCCGACGTTGGTCAGACCATCACGGTCACCATGACGTCCGGCACCGACACCTATCAGGTCACCCACGTCATCATCGGTGACGACATTGCCCTCGGCTATGCGAGCATCAATCTGGGATCGACCTATCCTGACGGTGCCTATTCGGTGGTGGCGGTCATCACCGCACCGGACGGGCGTGTCAGCCCAGCCTCGACTGCGGTGACGTTCGACATTTCGACGACCGGCGGGATTACCATTGGCACCAATGAAGCCGAGCTGAGCGAGATGATCCCCGATGTTGCCGTTACCGGGCAACTGGCCTTCTCGAACGCCGTCAATGGTCAGGTCACTCTCGGCCTACCGGATGCTCAGGGCCTGACGTCGCAAGGCGAGGCCATCACCTGGCAGTTCGCAGCCGATGGCACGCTGCAAGGCATGGCAGGAACGCGCCTTGTTCTGTCTGTGAGCATGAGCGCGACCGGAGCCTATTCGCTCCAGATTCACAGCGGGATCGATCACCTTGATGCTGATGTGAAGGCTATCAATATTCCGGTCACCGTCACCGACGCATCGGGTTCCTCCACCGGTACCCTCGTGATCAATGTCGAGGACGGTGCGCCACTGAACGGCGGACCGATCACGCTCGCGCCTGCTGGTCCAACCACTCTAGCCGGCAGTCTGTTGGTGGATGTGGGTCTGGACGGCGGCACGCTGCAGAGCGTGACGGTCGATGGCGTGACCTTTACCCTTGAGGCTGGAGGTACTTTGGATGTTATCGGCACCTCCGATACCATCACCTCCTACGCGCTGGATCAAGGCAATCTGCTGCTGACAACCACGCGGGGCGAGACGGTTACCGTAAACCTCACGACGGGCGAATATAACGTTCTGGTCACGGGTATTACTCCCCCGCCATCCGTGCCGGGTACAGCACCGCTGGTCGATGTCGGTGGCAGTTCGGGACTGGGAAATGTTCTCCAGCTGAATCTGCTGGGCATTGTCGGTCTGTCCAAAGATCAGGCGATTACGGTCGCCGATGCCGACAATGACATCACCAGCCTGGAGTTGGAGTTCTCGGGACTGACCTTGCTCAGCGGTAGTCCGTTCCGTTGGGACGGCGCGCTGGCCGATGAACTGGGGTTGAGAGTCATCCCGGGCACGGGCCTGAACAGTGGTCGCATCACTATTTCCAGCACCACTACGGGCGGCACCATTGATGCATTCAAGCTGAATGAACTTCTGGGCACCCTGACGCTCAATCCGAGCATTCTGGGTGGACTGCTGCCCATCGATCTGTCGCTGTTCCAGAGCTTGACGGCGCGGGTCGTCGACGCACAGGGCCAAGAGGGTGACGCGATCGACTTCACCCTGATCGATGCGGGCGTGGCCAATAACCTGTTGAATGGTGTGCTGCCCAACGAGGTCCGCCAAGGCGACGACAATGCGAACACCTTGAACGGTCTGGACGTCAATCTGGGGCAGGGGCTCGATAACCGTATTTATGGTTATGGGGGCGACGATATCCTCAATGGTGCGCGCGGCAACGACCTGCTGCGCGGCGGCTCGGGCAATGACACCCTTAATGGCGGAGCCGGCAATGACATTCTGATCGGTGGTGCCGGCAACGACATTCTGACCGGCGGCGAAGGCAGCGATGTCTTCCGGTTCGAGCGGGGTGATATCGCGCTGGGCGTGGTGGAGACGGATGTGATCACCGACTTCAACGCCGCTGCACTGGCAAGTGGCGGAGATATCCTCGACCTGTCCGATATCCTGCTGGGTGAAGGCCGTATCGGCCAGAGCGCGGGCAATCTGACCAACTTCCTGCATTTTGTGCAGACGGCAGAGGGCACGGAAATCCACATCGCCTATCGCGGTGGTTTCAGCGGCGGTTACAACCCCCTGCTGGTGGACCACAAAATCCTGTTGGCCGGCGTGGATCTGATCGGGGCAGGAGCCAGCGGTCTGGGCATTATCTCCCGGCTGCTGCTGGACGGTAAACTGGTGGTCGACAGTGCGACCCAGCCTGCAGGTGCTCCGCCCGCCGCTGACCTGACGATCGAAGGAAGCTTCGTTGACGGGGATGGCGACGCCGGTCAGTCGACGGTGATCGTAAGCGACGATAACATCGGCAATCCGTCGGCCAATGATGCACCCGCCCTCGGCGCGGAAGCGGCCCTTCTGCAGCCATTGCTTGGCGGGACGTTCGCCGACTATGACCTGGGCCAACAGGATCTGAGCGTCGCCGACCCCGACAACAATCTGGCGAAGGTGTCGCTGGAGTTCCGCTCCTTGGTGGGCGTGAGCCTCAGCCAGATGGCCTTCGGTTATGATGCAACCCTGGCCCATGCACTCGGTTACACGGTCAAACTGGTCCCGCTGGATGGTGTTCTGGGTGTCGTGCTGCCGGGTATCCGGTTGGAAGTCACCGCTGCCAACGGCCTTACGCTCGACAACGAGCAGATCAACCTCTTCCTGCGGACCGTGCACCTGACCAATGGTGACGGCGGCCTGTTCGATGAGTCCCTGCTCAGTCTGGGCGTATTGAACGCCACGACCCTGACGGCCACCGATGTCTGGGGCGCTTCTGCCAGCGACTCGCTTGGCAACCTGCTCACCGTCAATGCGCTGACCACACTGCTGGGTGGCGGCGGAGCAAGCTCGTTCTCCTATCTCGCCGAGTCCTTCGAGGTCGGCGATGAGGGTATCGATGTGCAGGCTCTACTCGGCGATCTGGAGGGCGCAGCCAATGATGCGTTCGACCTTGATGGCTCCGGTGACAGCTTCCGTTCGTTGGCCCACTCGGTGCTCGAAGATACCGAACAGGTGATCGGTGACATAGGCGACAGTCTGGCACCGGCCCACACGGCCTTTGATCCGGCATTCGAACCCTTGCCCGACCTGGCTGTCCCGCAAGACTGGGGCACGCCGGTCGACGATCACCTTCAGACCCTGTGACGCAGGCGGCGGCACCCGTGCACGGGTGCCGCCGACCAGCACAAAGCTTTGCTACTCAATTCCATATTTCAGCGTTATCTAATTTCAATCTGAGTCGTTCGTATCTGCTGTGGGGGCATAAAGTGCAGGTTTCCAAGGTTTCCCTTTCGTGCAGCCTCGCCGTCGCTCTGTGTCTGGGTGCATTGGGGACCACTCAGGCGGTGGCACGCGATCCGGCGGGAGAGGCTGAAATGGCCGCCGCTGTCCGCGAGGCCCTGCGCCGCGATCCGGCAGCCCGCGCCTCTTTGGCCGAGGTCGAAGTCGCCGAGGTGGAGGGCGATATTGCGCGTAACGGCTATCTGCCCGCCATTAATGCCTCCGCAGGTCCGGAGTCTTCCGGCGTCGGTTATGACGTCAGCATTTCGCAAACCCTGTATGACTGGGGTCAAGTCCGCAGCAGCGTCGATCGCGCCGATGCGCTTACCGCGGAGCAACGCGCCAACTATCGCATCAAGCGGGATGATATCGCCCTTCAGACCGTCGAGCTTTGGCTGGATATCGCGCAGGGCCGCGCCCAACTTGATCTGGCGCGCGGGCACGTCGAACGCCTCACCCGACTTCAGTCCATGGCTCAGGAGCGGGTCGCGGGCCGGTTCTCCGATCAGGCAGAACTGGGCCGTGCCAGTCTGGCTCTGTCGACGGCACAGGCCACACGCGCACGCCTGAACGGGGACCTCGCCGAGGCCGAGAGCGCGTTTGAAGTCGTCGTCGGCTATCCCGCCACGCGGGTGCTGATCCCGGATCAACCGGCTTTCATGGCGCAGGTTGCTACAGAGCCTCAGTTGGAGGCCGCCATCACCGCTTCGCCGCTCTATAAACGTGCGGTCTATAATGCCGAAGCTGCCGATGCGGCCTATCGTAACTCGCGCTCCTCGGCGTTGCCGCGACTGGTGGTCGAGGGATCGGTTCAAAAGCGCGAGATCGGCGGGCGTCTGATTGACGATTCCTCCATTGGTTTGCGGCTTCGGATGTCGACCCAGCAGGGCCTGTCCGCCTTCCAGCGTCCGGGTCTGGAAGAGGCGCGCCGTGACGCCGCCCAACTGGGCACCGAAACGATCGCGCGCGAGTTGAAGCGCAAGGTCGCCTCCCTGCAGGTGAGCGACCGCGCACTGGACAGCCGTATCGATGCCTTGGCCGACCAAGTCAGCCAGTCGGACAGTGTGCGCACCACCTATGCCGAGCAATTCATCGTCGGCCGTCGCGACATTCAGGATCTGGTCCTGATGGAGAACGAGTATTTCGAGGCAGAGCGCCAGATCATCGAACTGACGATTGAACGCCTCCGGACCCAGTATCGAGTGGCCGCCCAACTCGGCCTTCTGGCCGACAGCTTCGCTCCGGCAATGGAGCGTGCCAGCCGATGACACGTCCTCTTCCCCCGGAGGTTGATCCCCTAAGAGAAGGCCTTAGCCTGCTGGCCGCAGAGCTGGGATGCAAGGCGACCGCCGCCATGCTGGGGGACGGCTTGCCGTTGGAAGACGGACGGCTGCCGCTGGATCAGGTCCGGCGGGCCATGCGCCGCGCGGGTTTGTCGGCACGCGTCGTGCCTCTGGCGCTCGATGATGTGCCCGAAGATTTGTTCCCGACGCTGGTGCTCCTGAAGAACGGACGCAGTCTCGTCTTTGCCGGTCGCGATGGCGACAACGCCATCGTCCTCAGCGCCTTTACCGATGGGGGTGCCAGCCTCATCAGTATGGAGCGACTGCGCAGCGCCTATTCCGGCCAGATGGTCTTTGCCCGTCCCATCTATCGCAGCGACGAGCGGGCCGGTGCCTATGCCCGACCTGCAAAACGCCACTGGCTGCGCGGTGCGGTGGCGGAGGCCTGGCCCAACTTTATCGAGGTCGGCGCGGCGGCCATCTTTGCCAACCTTCTGGCCGTCGCCACATCCTTGTTTGCGATGCAGGTCTATGACCGCGTTGTCCCCACCTCAAACTTCCCCACCCTGTGGGTGCTGGCGTCCGGTGCCATTATCGCCATTCTGCTGGAGTTGTTGCTGCGCCAGTTGCGGGCCCATCTGCTAGAAGCGACGGGCAAGTCACTGGATCTGAAACTCTCGTCCCGCCTGTTTGAACAGGTGATGGCGGTGCGTCTTTCGGCCAAGCCGGGATCGACGGGAGCCTTCGCCAGTCAGGTCAAAGAGTTTGAGTCCGTGCGCGAATTCTTCACGGCCTCGACGGTCGCGGCGATTTCGGATGCGCCCTTCATCCTGCTGTTCATCGGCGTGATCGCTGTTCTGGGTGGGCCGGTGGCGTTCGCCCCTGCCGCAGCCGTCATTCTGATGATCGTGCCGGCCTGGCTGATGCAGGCAAAGCTTGCTGAACTATCGCGCGAGAACCTGCGCGAGGGCGCGGTGAAACACGGTCTCCTGCTGGAGACGGTCGATAACCTCGAAGGCCTGAAGGCCGCGCGCGGCGAGGGGCGTAATCTGCGCCAGTGGGACTTGATGTCGGCCACGTTGGCCTCGTCCGGCCTCAAGAGCCGCAGTCTGTCGACAGCCCTTTCCTCTATCGGCTCCAGCGTTCAGCAACTGGCCTATATCGGCGCGGTGGTGATCGGCGTCTATCAGATCGCGGGTGGCCAGATGACCATGGGCGCGCTGGTGGCATGCTCGCTGTTGGTGTCGCGTGCTGTGGCCCCTACCAACCAGTTCGTCGGCATTATGTCGCGCTGGCAGTATATCAAGGTTGCGCTCGAGGGGCTGGACCAGTTGATGGCCGCCCCCGTAGAGCGCCCCGAGGACCGAAGCTTTACGCGCAAGACCGACATTCGAGGGCATTTCCGCATGGAAAACGTCGAAGTCCGGTTTGATCCGGAAGCCGCGCCTGTCCTGGATATAAACCAGCTCGAGATCATGCCCGGCGAGCGGGTGGCGTTGATCGGTAATAATGGTGCAGGCAAGTCCACCTTGCTGAGAGTGCTGTCGGGGTTAGGCGACGTTACGGCAGGCCGTGTCCTGCTGGACGATATCAGCCTGACCCAGATCGATCCTGCCGACCGCAGGCAAGCCATTGGATACCTTCCCCAAGATGCGGTGCTGTTCCACGGCACCTTGCGGGATAATCTGACGCTTGATGGTGCGCGTCACTCCGATCAGGACTTGCTGGATGCGCTGGATGCGGTGGGACTAGGCGTCTATGTGCGCGCTCACCCGCAAGGGCTGGACCTGCCGCTTGTCGGACGCAACAGCGTCTCGGGCGGCCAGCGTCAGGCCATTGGTCTGGCGCGAGTGATCCTGCAGGACCCGCGCATCGTCCTGATGGATGAGCCGACCGCGGCCTTTGACCAGAATAACGAAAACCGCCTGCTCGGCTTTCTTGCCCATTGGCTCGAAGGGCGGACGGTTTTCATCGCCACTCATCGCCGCTCTGTCCTGACGCTGACGAACCGCATGGTGGCCCTGTCCAACGGCCGCGTCGTGGGCTCGGGGCCAACCACGGGTGCCAGCATAGGGGAGGCCCGTGCCGCCAATGGCTAGGAACGCCGCCGTCACCCGTCAGCTTCGCCGCGCGCTTGCCGACACGCGTGAGGGCGAGGCCCACCCGCTGGCTCGCCCCATATTGTGGGCCTGTGTCGGTGTGGTCTTTGCCTTTGTCGTCTGGTCGTCGTGGGCCACGGTGGACGAGGTGGTCCGCGGCGAAGGCAAGATCGTTCCCAACAGCCGCGTTCAGGTGATTCAAAGCCTTGAGGGCGGAATCCTGCGCGACCTGCTGGTACGCGAGGGACAGGTCGTCGACGCGGGCCAGGTTCTGGCCAAGCTGGACGATACCCGCTTCAACACGGCGGCCGGAGAAACGGCGGCACAGGTCAACGCTCTGACGGCCGCTATTGCACGTCTGGAAGCCGAGGTACTGGGCCAGACCGAGATCAACTTCCCCTCGTCGATACCGGCCAACGATCCGGTGATTACGTCCGAGCGGGCGTTGTTCCGCGCCCGTCGGCAGAACCTGAATGC
>NZ_JSYD01000184.1:0-7954 GCF_054824005.1 Brevundimonas sp. GN22
GCCTCATGCTCCACCCTCAAAAACACCCTGGCCTCCGCCAGAGAGACTGCAGCAGCCATCGTTCACCCCTTTAGAACGCCAAAGGGCGGCCCCCACGGACCGCCCTTTGGCTCTACGCTTCACACTTGGCCGCGGTCAGAAGGCTCTGCCTTCTCGACCCGACGCGGCCCTCCCGCCTCCGGCGGGTGCCCTCAAGCAGTTCGTGCCCGCGGCACGAACGCTAGGGCACTTTCATGCTTGGCCGCGGTCAGAAGGCTCTGCCTTCTCGACCCGACGCGGTCTTAAGAAGCCGCCATCTTCATCACCTTGATCGCATCAAAGTTCTGCACACCACCGCCGACACGCTTGGTCGTATAGAACAGCACATAGGGCTTGGCGGTGAACGGATCACGCAGCACACGCACACCCGCACGATCGACAATCAGATAACCGCGCTGGAAGTCACCAAACGCAATCGACAGACTGTTCGCCGCCACATCCGGCATCGTCTCGATCTCGGTCACCGGATAACCCAGCACCGAAGACGTCTCGCCCAAACGCTGCGCCGGAGCCCAGATGTAGTTGCCCTCGCTGTCCTTGAACTTGCGGATCGCCGACAGCGTCTTGCGGTTCATCACAAAGCGGCCGTTGGCACGATACTGGGCCTTGGGCGCATAGATCAGATCGATCAGCTTATCCGCCGCATTTTCGGTCGCAAACGCACCCGCCGCACCACTGGCCACATAGCCGATCTTGCCCCACTCATGGGCGCTATCAGCCACCGTGTCATAGCTCAGGAAACCCTTGGGCTTGTTGGTACCATTACCGGTCACAAAGGCCGATGTCTCTTGGGCTGCAAAGGCATCCTCAACCTCGCCCGCCAGCCACTCGTCCAGATCGACCATCGCGTCATCCAGCAGCGCCTGCGTGGCCGCCGGATTTGCGTAAAGGTCAGCCGCCGGAAACTCCAACAGCGCCAGCGTCGCCGGATCGGTCTCCGGTCGCGCCGCCGTCTCGGCAACCCAGCCCGCAACCACACCCGCCGTCGAGACCGGCTTCTTGAACACACCACCCGACACCGTGCGCACCGAGGCAATCTCGCGCATCGGCGACACCGCCATCAAACGGCGCTCAATCGCGCGCTCCGTCTCCGGCGGCACCACATAGCCACCCGACGAAGCCCCCGTCGAAAGGCCCGCCTTGATCTCCAGACCACCCACCGAGCCCGTCTTCAGATAGCCATCAAACGCAGCCTTCGCCTCCGGAGCCGAGTTCACCTCGCCACCTTCACCAGCCAGCGAAGGACGACGCCCCTGCGACGCCATACGATCCAGCTTCGCCTGCGCCGCAACCACCGCCCGATCGATACGCGCCACCTTCTCTTCCAGCAGAGTATCGGACGCAGCCTTCTTCTCGATCTGCGCCACGCGCTCGTCATTGGCGCTCTTGAACGCCTCAAACGCCACCATCATTTCGCGCACGACTTCACGCGCCTCAGGCGAACCCGATACGTTTTTGACTTCTTTCATCTTTTCCCCTTGAAAACCCGCGCTACGCGGATACTGTCAGTCGCATGTGGAACCGCACCAAACGCACCGAAAATCAGTCAGATGCGTCTTGGTTTCGCGAGCTCCTGAGACCAGCAATCGTCAGCCTTGTGCCGTTCAGCTACCTAGGATTGCAGCTTGGCCGGTTGCTCAACGACGTTCCCATTTGGCCCCTCGGAACAGTGATCGCGCTACTGCCCCTTGCGATCCCGCAATCGATGTACAGCGACTCCAGATTGTACCGGCCGTCTCCACCTCGCGGAGAGGATCCCGCCTTCATGGTCGCGTCCCCGCTGCAAAAGGTTACCAGCGGCCTCTTCGGTGCCAAACGTCTTGGAGCGAGTGCCCCCTACGTCCGTCTTCCGGAAATCGACACTGGGCCTCACATCATTCAAATGCTGATTTACAAACTGGGTGCCCCGCTTCCTCTGCCTCGTTCTCTGAACTGGCTGAGAAATTTTCCAAGCATTCTCTCAGTCCTCGGGCTTTTCGCCGTCGTCTGGTTCGAAATCTTCTGGTTCAGATCCAACAAGTCGGCTCACCCCCAGTACATCTGGGTCGTAGCAGCGCTCGCTGCGCTTATTATCTGCACGGCCTATCGCAGCGCCTTCCGCCGCCTCTACGAAATCTAAACCGCCGACGCCGCCAAAACCGGACGCTACGCCTTCCCTGCGCTTCGCCGCTAACCGCATAATAAACCCAAGGTTGCATCCCACACCACCGCATGTACCGTCGGCGTGCGAGATCTTTCCTCCACAGCCACTGGTGAGCGTGTCATGCGTTGTAAGCCCTATCTCCCCCTCCTCGGCCTGGTCGCGGCCCTCGTTGCCCCGCTCGCCCAAGCCCAAACGCCGGTGACTCAGGTCGAAGCCTGGTCCCTACAAAAGACGGGCGCTCTCGGCTCAGCCATCTACCTTCAGGATCGCGCCGCCGCCCGCGCCACCGACGCACTTTTGGCCAGCTCAAATGGCACCCCACCTCAGGGCTTGATCGGCTGGATCGTCATTCCCAAGAACCAGGGCCATCTGGTCCGGTTCCTCACCGGCGACACCTCGAACCCGAGCGCCGCCTTCGACATCTCCGTCGATGCGGATGGCCGCGCTGGTCGCGTCACCGCTGCAAGCGACCCCACACTCCCGCCGAAACAACGGGCCCAGTTCAACGCCCGCCTGACCGCAGGAACCAACCTCACCACCTCTGATCTACGCTGCGCCGCCCGCTACAATGCCGTTATGCTCGATGATCCTGACAGCGACGGCTGGCTGGTCTGGCTGCTCGCCTCCACCACCGAGTCGACCGTCGTTCCTATGGGCGGACACTATCGCTTCCACATCAGTGCAGACGGCAAGACTGTCTTAAAGCGCGAACAACTCTCCACCTCGTGCCTAAATCTGGAGAAACCGGCGAACTCCGTCGCGCTGACCACTTCAATTGTGGTCGCCCCCCAACCGCTCGAGGTGCATGTCTTCCTGTCCCTTTACGCGCGCATTCCAATCTACGCGGTTGCGGGCGGCAAGCTCTGGTCCGTCCAAGGCGCTTCGATCACCGACGCCGGAGCTGCCCCCGCCCGCCGCTGATCTCAACCGCGCATTTCCTCGCGACAAACGCAGACCACCGTTCCATAGTCCCCCCAGTTCACACCTGAGGGGGTAGTCGTGTCTGTTCCACCATATGCCGGTCGCGCGCTGGCCGTTTTGCCGCGCCACACCTCCGCATCAGGCGCACCACGAAACCCGGTCGCTACCCGATAGCCACCTCGCGCCCCTTCCCAAACGGCCAATGCAAATCCTATGACCTTCTCCACGCCCATCCGCGTCCGCTGGAACGAGGCAGACCCCCAAGGCGTCGTCTTCAACGCCAACTATCTGATCTACGCCGACGTCGCAGGCACCGACTACTTCCGCCAGTTGGGTGCTAGTACCTCCACCGTCGAAGACTTCCTCCAGCTCTACGTCGTTGACGCCCATCTGGCTTTCAAATCACCTGCCAAGCCGGACGACCTGATCACCTGTCACGTCACCCCCACCCGCATCGGCAACTCCAGCGTGCAACTCACCATTCGCATCTCGCGCGAAGACACAGAACTCACCGAGATCACTCTGACCTATGTGCGCGCTATCAACGGCAAATCCACGCCGCTCAGCGATTCCTTCCGCGCCCTTCTCACCGCCTGAGCGTCAACGCATTGCCGGTGCCGTCATCGTCCTGCAAAGCCCCAAAAATGCGTCGACCGTGCGTTCGGGCAGGGCAACCTCGCGCTCCTGTCCATTGAAGCTAACCTTGACCTCGGACGCGGTATCCATAGCCATCAGCAGTCTGTCGCTCACAGACTTACGGATCGACAGGCTTACACCGCGCTCCTGAACCGCCGCATCCGGCAAGCCCGTGACCACTTCATCGCCAAACCGGAATGACAGTTCCGGCTGAGGCCACGCCTGCGCCGCCTCGAACCCACTCACAGAGGCTACGAAACCGGTGCCCGCACATCCAAACGACATCACCGACAGGCCCGCGTCGAAATACATAAGGCTTGGTGCCCGACCATCCCACAGGGTCCAGTGGGTATTGGGCGCAGCACCCTCGACGTTCGTGGCTCGCGGCCCACGCGCCTCCCTTTCAGGCTTACAAGCCATCAGCGCCAACCCGCTCGCCACCATTACAACCCAAGGATTCGCCCGCATTAGCCTGCCCTTTCAAGTAGCAACGATACCCTAAGCCGCCGCTACCGCGTTCACAACCTTGAGCCTTGCGCCCGGACAGGCGGGAAACGTCACCGCTGACACCTCCCACAACCCGACCCCACTCAGCACCCGCAACCGTCCGCTCTTACGTGCCCGCGCCGTGCGAAAGCCGATCGACAAGCCATCCACCGCGCCTGCCTTACACACGGCCTTGGCCATTCGAGCCTCCGCCGACCAGTCACCGATAAAGCCCTCGACGAACAGGCCCCGCTCGTCCTCGGTCATCCGCTCCCAGCGCCCGATCACGGCGCGCCCGTCATGCTGCCACAGCATCCGCACCCCCTCGGCTCCGGTCCGCGCCAAGCTCTCGGCAAAGGCCCCGCGATGCACCACATCGCCGTTCAGGTCCGCCACGCCCCAAAGCGACGCATAGCCCTCGATCCTCACTTGCGCCCCTCCAGCTGACGTTCAATCCGCTCCAGCGAGGCCCGCATCGCCTCCCCTTGCGCCTCCAGCCGCGCCAGCCGCTCCGCCACCAGCGCCTGCTCGGCCACCTTCTCCTCCAGCGCCCCAATCCGCGCCGCGGCCCCGCCAGCCCACACCAACCCGCCAATCGTCTGCACCACCAAAGCGACCAGCAGCGCGACCGGTATCTTCTTGATCACTGTCATGAGGTCACCCCCGCCAGCTTCCGCTTCTCTTCCACCGTCAGGAAACTTGCCGCATCCACCCGCGCCCACAGCGCATCGCGCTCCACCTGAAGCGCCGGCACAGCATCCAGATCCGCCTCGATCCGGCAGTCCGCAAATCGACCGCCCAGCCAACCCGTCATCGCCCCCGCCGCCTTCCGCACCAGCGGCACCACCGTCCCGCGCCAGAACGCCGCATTCGCCTCGCGATAGTTGGCATAGGTGCTATCCCCCGGCACACCCAGCATCTGCGGCGGCACCCCGAACGCCAGCGCAATCTCCCGCGCTGCCGCATTCTTTCCGCCGACAAAATCCATCTCGGCAGGGCTCATACTCATAGGCTTCCAGTCCAGCCCGCCTTCCAGCAGCAGCGGACGGCCCGCATTCCGCGCCCCTGCATGCGCCTCCGTCAGTTCTGCCTTCAGCGCCTCGAACTGCTCGCCCGTCAGCCGCTCGCCATCACGGCTGCCATAGACCAGCGCCCCGGACGGCCTCGCCGCATTGTCCAGCAGCGCCTTGTTCCAAGCCCCCGAGGCATTGTGCACATCAATGGCAAACGCCGCCGCCTCCAGTGGCGAGAAGCCATAGTGGTCATCCGTCGGGTGATAGAGCTTCAGATGCAAAACGGGCGACCAGCCATCGCCGTGTCGCCCGATCCGAACGCTCTTTGCGCCCACCCCATATTCCCACGCCACCGGCCAGCCATCGCCCCCCGGCACCACCTTCACCCGATCCGGCCTCAAGCCCCAGATCTGGTCCGGAGCCCCATCGCCATCGGCATCCCCGGTCGCCTCCAGATAACCATTACCCGCCGTCTGCAACGACGCATAAAGCCCCTCCAGCAACTCCGCCCCCGACTGCTCCGGATTGGGCTTGTCCATCAGCCTGGCCAGCGGATGCGCATCATCCCTCACGCCCCCGACCATCACCTTCATCGGACAAGACGCCGCCGCCTCGGCAATCAGCCGTACACAGCGATAGGCCACCGGATTCTTCCCGAACCCCTCACGCGCCAGATGCCCGTAATCGCGCGGAGTCCACTGCGCCCGTCCCACACCCGACAGCGCAATCAGAGCCCCCGCCCTGCTCGCCTTCTCCTCACGCACAGCTCCGCCATTGCGGCCCAGTCCCTGCCACCAACCCATTTCATGCTCTCCATTTTGAGTGGGCCGCGCTCAGAAGGCTCCGCCTTCTCGACCCGACACGGCCTGATGTTTTCTCCTCCCCTACCCTGCGGGGGAGATGTCATGGCACCGCCATGACGGAGGGGGGTGTCTTTCTTGGTTGGCCGCGGTCAGAAGGCTCCGCCTTCTCGACCCGACGCGGCCTGCGCGTCTCACAAAGCCCGCAACCTCGGCTGTGTTCTTCCCGCCAACAGCAAATCCGTCACCGCCCACACCAAGGCATCCGCCCGATCCGGACTATGCCCCTGATGCTCGCTCCCCATCGCCATCAGCTCTTCTTCCAGCGCCGGAAACGCCCCGCAGTGAACGACCCGTCCCTGTTCGTACAAAGCCGCCACAGGCTCCGCCCGCGCCTTCTTGGACCGCGTCGCATGCACCAGTTTGATCGGCACCTCGCCGCCCACCTGCGCAATCAGGGTCCGCACCATCTCGCCCCCCTGATTGGCCTCGGCTAGCACCAACTGAGCATCAAAATCCTCGGCCGCCTTCACCGCCGCCTTGGCCCAGCCCACAGGCGACAAGCCCCGCACCGACCGATCAGCCAGCACATAGGCTCTGCCCTCGCGCCGTCCGCACACGACAATCCCACAGGCATCGCCATGCGCCGTGACGGGCGGGTCCACCGCCACCACCACGCGCTCCAGCCGCACCGGAACATTCCCCCGCGCCCGCGCCAAATCCTCCGCACGAAACAGAGCGCCGTCCGCCTCGACGATCAGCCCCTCCATCTCCTGCGCTTCCAGCCGCGTCCCCGCATAAAGCGCCCGCAGATGGCTCAAGAAACCCGGAGCCAGATTGGCCTCGTTATCCCGCGTGGACAGCCTGCTGGTCACCACGCCGCTCTCGGCCAACAACCGCCGCAAGGCCGCAATCGGCCTAGGCGTCGTCGTCACCGCCAGCTTGGGGTCATCCCCCAGCCGCAGCCCAAATCTCAGATTGCTGAGAACCTTCTCCGGCTCGCGCCACGCACAGAACTCGTCCGCCCACGCCGCATGAAACTGCGGCCCGCGCAGACTGTCCGGATCTTCTGCCGAGAACCCATAAGCCGCCGCCCCCGACGGCCAAACCAGCCGCCGGCGACTGGCTTCCCAGCGCGGCCGATTATCCGGCCCAGCCAGCGCCCGCAGTCCCGACGGCCCCTCGACCATCACCTCGCGCACATCATGAAAAGCCGGACCCACCAGTGCGAAACTCATCGCCCCCTTGCGCGCCAGCTCGTTCATCCAGAACCCGCCCGCAAACGTCTTGCCCGAGCCGCGCCCGCCAAGCAGCACCCATGTCCGCCACCCTTCGTCGGGCGGATTACAAACCTGTTCGGGCCTCACAGGCGGCGTCGTCCCCAACACCCGCGACAGCCGCTCGGCCTCCACCTGTTCGATCAGGCTTCGGACCATATCCCTTCTGTTCGGCAACCTCGAAAAGACGATCGACGCGAGCGAAGAGCTCGGCCCTAAGGCGCTGTTCCTCGGCCTCATCAATCACTTCACCTTGTCCGGCCACATCATCCTCCGCCTCTCCCGAAACCTTAGTGGGCTTGGTCTTCAGCGCCGCCACCGCCTTGGCCGTGCGTGCCACCACACCCACCGCCCGCGCCCGCTTTTCCGCTTCCGCCACATCCTTCGGCGGGCCAGCCTCAATCAGAACCTCAACCGCCTGATCGACCATGGCCTGCAGCTGCCCGAACACCTGATCCAGCCACTGCTGAACAGTTCCGATCTCCGCTGCCCCATTTCCCGCCATACCCAAACCATAGGGCACCAGCGTCCACAGGCGCGAAAACGCCCGCCTCCCTTCACCAATCCCTTATTTTTACAGCCATTGGCCCCGCCCAGTGGGCGCACCAAAACAAAAAGGCCCCCGCATCTGCGAGGGCC